>QIDK01000081.1 GCA_003228405.1 Gammaproteobacteria bacterium
TTGCGGTTTAAAATTTCATTCGCCAGCTGATAAATCTGTATCTGTTCTGTTATAGAAAACGGCTGTGACTTTCCGTTTAATGATGTTTTATTTTCTGTCAATTCAATAGCGACCTGTCGAGCAGCATCGCTTAGCTGTGACCACATCTGTTTAATTTTATTGTGTGTGGCGGGTCGATAATACCGGTTTTTAATTAAACCGGCATTGTCTATATCTCTTACTATGTCCACCGGCAGCGCATACAGCGGGTGAGTATTCAGGCTCAGATTAACCTTCTCCGTTGCAACATCCAGTAGTGCCAACAGGCGAAAAGAACAGTTTTCGCGAAAAAAATAATATTCAAAATGAATGCCACTCACTTCCCATAGATGCCGGATTAACTGATCGATCTGCTGCTGATTTAAATTTAACGGGTATTCCCAGATGTCCCGTTGCTCTATATCACTATATTCCTGAAGCGTTTCAAAATAGGCCTGCAAATAAAATCGCCCCGAATAACCACCACTCACCCCCTTCCATGCATACACCAGTGCTGAGTCGGTTCCATCATGGGCGGCGGCATAACTTAAGGTGTAACTTAACAGCGGGTTTTCCTGGGGCTGATCAAAACGCAAAAAGGTATGGCCAAACATGGAGGCGGGATTTTGCAGATACATGCTGGGGAATAACAGCGTAAGCTGAGTGGCCTTAAGCTTTTGCTTCCAGTCATTGAGTTTAGGACAGTCAACCTCAGGTAATTGCTGGCTAAAGTTCAGCTGGGCGTCTAACCAGTGCAGTCGTGCTGGAAACAGGCATTGAGGGTGGCCTGATGATTGATGGCTAAAATAGCCCCGCAAATCGGCTGCCAGCTCGGCCTGTGCATCCGTTGAACCCTGACTCGCCAGAAAAAAATCTCTGTCATCCGCCTGGCTCTCAATCGCGCCGGAAAACGTCTCTTTATAATGCAGCAGATTCAGCCAGGCGGGTTTCTCAGCCAGTTTAAGCTGTGCGGCTCTCTCTATTAATGCATCCACCGAATGAGGTGATGGCGCAGTGAAAGCGTTTGCCGATATCAGCAATAGCAAGCATAGTGCAACACTATTTATACGAATACGAATATTCTTATTCACGCCGCGACAATTGTTTTGTAAAATCCCCTGCAACTGTTTGTGTCCTGATTTAATATGTCTGGCATTTTATCCATTTATACGGAAACCTCCATGCGCGTATCACAATTTCCACTCTCCACCCTGAAAGAAACCCCATCAGATGCTGAAATCGTAAGCCACCAGCTCATGTTACGAGCCGGCCTGATTCGCCGTCTGGCCTCAGGTATGTACACCTGGCTACCGCTTGGCATCCGTGTTTTACGCAAGGTAGAAAGCATTGTACGCGATGAAATGGAAAAAATCGGTGCACTGGAAGTGCTGATGCCCGCAGTTCAACCTGCAGAATTATGGCGGGAGTCTGGCCGCTGGGAAGAATACGGGCCTGAACTACTGCGCCTGCATGATCGCCATAATCGCGAATTCTGCTTAGGCCCCACCCATGAAGAAATTATTACTGATCTGGCCCGCCGTGAATTATCCAGCTACAAACAGCTGCCGCTTACCTGGTATCAGATTCAAACCAAATTCCGCGATGAAATTCGACCCCGCTTTGGCGTCATGCGCTCACGTGAGTTTATTATGAAAGATGCCTATTCATTTCATATGAATCAGGCGTCTTTACAGCAAACCTATGATCTCATGTATCAGGCTTACACAAATATATTTACCCGCTTTGGTCTTAATTTCAGGCCAGTAATGGCCGACTCAGGTTCCATCGGTGGCTCCGGCTCTCATGAGTTTCATGTGCTGGCCGACTCAGGTGAAGATGCCATCGCCTTTTCCAGTGATTCAAGCTATGCCGCAAATATCGAAAAGGCTGCGGCACTGCCTCCACAAAATGCTCGACAGGCCGCCAGCGAAGAAAAAACAGTCATTGATACTCCGGGCAAACACAGTATTGAAGAAGTCTCGGAATTTTTAGGCATTGAAGCCAGTTGTTGCCTAAAAACGTTACTGGTAGAAGCTGCCGAAGAAAACAGTGTTATTGCACTGGTATTACGCGGCGATCATGAGTTAAATGAAATTAAGGCAGAGCAACTTGAACAGGTCGCATCCCCGTTACGCTTTGCATCTGAAGAACAGGTTAAGGCTGCTGCAGGCTGTGCTCCGGGTTCAGTTGGCCCCGATCTTAAAATCACCGTAATTGCGGATCATAGTGCAGCCCATATTGCCAATTTTGTATGTGGCGCAAATGAAGATGGTAAACATTTACAGGGGGTAAACTGGGGACGTGATCTGGCTGAACCGACTACGGCTGATATTCGCAATGTAGTTGAAGGCGATGCCAGCCCGGATGGTAAAGGCACATTATCCATCGTGCGTGGTATTGAAGTAGGGCATATTTTTCAGCTGGGTAATAAATACAGTGAAAAGTTACAGGCAACGGTTCTGGATGAAAACGGGGCTAAAAAAACCATGACCATGGGCTGTTATGGCATTGGTATTACTCGTGTTGTGGCAGCAGCCATTGAGCAGAATCACGATGCTAATGGCATTATCTGGCCACAGAATATCGCCCCGTTTGATGTTGCCCTGGCACCGATAAATATGCAGAAGTCTGAACGTTTAAAAGATGCCGCAGAAAAACTTTATAAAGACTTAACGGAGGCCGGGCTTGAAGTACTGATGTTTGATCAGAAAGAACGCCTGGGTTCCATGCTTGCCAATATAGAACTGATTGGTATTCCCCATCGTCTGGTATTAGGTGAACGCGGACTGGATGATGCTAAAATAGAATATAAGGGGCGTACCGATGATGAAAAGCAGGATATTGACTTAGATAAAATTATTGAGTTTTTATTGAATAAACAACAAAAGCATTTGTCCGCAAATTAACGCAAATGGACGAAAAAAAATGCAAAAGTTTTGTAGGTTGGGGTGACAAAGGAACCCCAACAGGAATATCAATATCAGCCATAAGTGTTAGGGTTCCTTTGTCACCCCAACCTACGTCATATTTTTGCTTGCGTTTATTTGCGTTCTTTTGCGGAATAATGCTTTTAATCTTTTACTCAACTTACACATTTGCATCTACAGAACCCGTCGACCCCAAACTTCGCCAACGTCTGATCTCCGCCATCAATCATTCCAGTAGCTTTGATGATCGCTTTCATGCGGAAGTCTGGTTATTAGATATGTCTACGCGATTAAAAATTCGTGTAGAAGATACCCAAACCCGTTTAAAATTATTGCGCAGCATTCACCGTGAAGCCAGCCGTGCAGAGTTACCTCCCGAGTTAGTCATTGCCTTAATCGATATCGAAAGTCGCTTTGATCATTTTGCTATTTCTCGTTCCGGTGCTCAGGGTTTAATGCAGATCATGCCTTTCTGGTTAGCTGAAATTGGCCACCCGGAAGACAACCTGATGGACATAGACACCAACCTGCGCATGGGCTGCACCATTCTTAAATATTATTTAGATATGGAAAAAGGAAATATTCGTCGCGCACTGGCTCGTTATAATGGCAGCCTTGGCTCATGGGTTTACCCGGATAAGGTAATGACCGTGCTAACTAAACACTGGTATAGAAATTAATGGAAATCATTAGATGCCACTGAGAAGTGACATTACTTTAACTCTGTTCCAGATTCTCCTGTAAAAAACGCTGGTAGTCATCAGCACTAACTATATAGGTACCATCACAGTTAAACTGCATTCGAATTGCATCTAAAATCATGCTGATGCTAAAATTTCGTAGATAAAAACTCTGAATACTGCGTAGTTTTGTTAGCTTCCCCATTACCTGGGATATTTCTTTTTCTGATACCGGCTGCCAGTGTTCATAAGACCTGGAAACAAAATTTTTATACTGGACAGGCAGGCCTGTAAAATATTGATTCGATGCAATAAACTGGTACATGGATTGTATCATTGCGGATTTTTCAGCATAACTAATCAATGGAAAATGCCTGTTAACATAGGCCGGATTAATTAATTTATCCGTGGTATGAAACTCTTCTACAAAAGGATTATAAATAGAACTGGTTCTAACTTCACCGCTATTGAAATTTATAAACAGGCTATAAACACAGCGTTTTATTAACAGTTCTTCAAGCACGGGTTCAAGCTTGCTGAGTACTTTATCAACCACACTTTCGTAACGTTCACGAGCAAACACAGATTCGCGCATTGAAGGGTCACCCTTAATACTAATATGCAGTCGTTTTCCATTTAAGCCGGTGAGATCTATCAGGTTTTCTCGAAGCAACAACTCTTCATTTCGCTGTTGCAGATTATTCTGTATTTTTTCTGATAGCCTGGGGTGCTGATCCACAAATTTAATAAATTTATCTTTTTCTATTTTTAACAGGCAGGATTGTTCCAGGGCTTTTACAGATGCGGAGCGTTTATCCTGATTATATATGGCCATCTCACCAAAATAATCATTTTCATTTAATACACAGAGTTCTTTATCCTTACCTTTGTCATCGTAAAAAACAGAGACGCTGCCTTGATCAATTATATAAAATGCACTCGCCTCATCTCCCTCTGAAAAAACCAGCTCATCTTTACTGTATTTTATTTTTTCTGACAGTGATTTAATTTCTTTTAAGTCAGGGTCTGACAGATTTCTAAAAAATTCTCCTGTTTGTTGCATATTCATAATATTCCCCGAAAATCAGTTATCACTTAAGATCAGCTCATTGGTGGTGGTGCAACCCGCAGCACTTCTTCAACTGTGGTAAGCCCAGCAGCAACTTTTTGTGCGCCACTTAAACGCAATGGACGCATGCCTTCTTTCATGGCTACTTTTTTAAGATCATCCATCTTTAAATTTTCAGTAATCCTGTTTTTAATTTCATTAGAGAATGTAAACATTTCATAAAGACCCATGCGCCCCATAAAACCGGTATTACGACACTCCAGACAGCCAACAGGTTTAAATATTTTCACGGGTTTAGCTGGCTTCCAGGGTTGTACCAGCGTTTTCCAGGTGGCGTCATCAATGCTGATTTCTGCTTTGCAGTGTGGGCATAGTGTTCTTACCAGTCGCTGTGCCATAACGCCTAGCACGGTAGATTCGATTAAATATGGAGGCACACCTATTTCCATTAAACGGGTTATTGCTGATGGTGCATCATTAGTATGCAGGGTAGATATCACCAGATGCCCTGTTAGGGCAGCCTGGATGGCGATATCCGCAGTTTCCCTGTCGCGGATTTCACCAATCATAATTATATCCGGGTCCTGTCTTAACAGAGTGCGCACACCGGTCGAAAAATCGAGCCCGATATTATGGTGCACCTGCATCTGATTAAAACTGGGCTCGACTAATTCTATCGGGTCTTCTACCGTGCAAACATTTACTTCCGGTTTAGCCAGTTGTTTCAGGCTGGTATAAAGCGTTGTAGTTTTGCCCGAGCCGGTCGGCCCGGTGACCAGAATAATGCCATTAGGTTTGACAATCATTGACTGCCAGCGTTCATCATCTGACTGGCTAAAACCTAACTCACGAAAGTTTTTAACCAGTACTTCCGGATCAAAAATACGCATCACCAGCTTTTCACCAAATGCCGTTGGCATGGTGGATAAACGCAGCTCTATTTCTATACCATCCGGGGTGCGAGTTTTTAAGCGGCCATCCTGCGGGCGGCGTTTTTCAGCCACATCCATACGACCTAATATTTTTATACGGCTGGAAACTGCTGCCATAACCGCGCTCGGCACCTGATATACCTGATGCATAACGCCATCAATACGAAACCGTACATTGCCCTGTTCACGACGAGGCTCAAGGTGAATATCACTGGCCCGCTGATCAAACGCATATTGTAATAACCAGTCAACAATATTGATCACATGCTGATCATTGGCATCCAGTTTACCGGCACGGCCTAATTCCATCAGACCTTCAAGGTTACCTATATCACTGCCTGAGCCCTTCGCCTCAGATTCCGCTCGATTAACCGATTTGGAAACCGTATAAAATTCTAATAAATAGCGGGAAATATCATCCGGGTTGGCAATCACCCGCTTAAAAGCCTGACTATTAATTCGTGTTAGCTCATGCTCCCATTCTTTAACAAAAGGCTCGGCGGTGGCAATGGTTATAAGCTGTTCATCAACTGAAACAGGCAGGATATTAAACCGTGCCGCATAGGCATAGGACATCACACTGGTGATTTTGGCTACTTCAATATTTAATGGGTCTATGCGGTGATACGGCATATCCACTTTTTCAGCCAGCCAGGTGGTTAGCAATTCCAGTGTTAGCAAGCTATGCCCGTTACGCTGATCAATCCACTGCCGTTCTGCTATAACGATTAACGGGTTTTTTTCCTTATACTCCTGTCCCACCGCCAGAGTACGCAGCATGTGTGCATTGTCATCCGAGACCATGCCATCATCTTCAAGCCATTTAAGCACCTCATGTATATCGAGCTTATTTTCGCTATGCTTAATGACTGCATTCATGGGGTATCTGCCGTGTTGTAATGTTATAAACTATATCTGAGTGTAGCAAAATGAATGTCTCAAAGCTGCCTGACTGAAAAACTTTAAGCACAGAGGTGTTGAGGATAATTTTATAAAGCATAGCAACGCGGCTCCACCAGACTACATTATAAAGGTTGATTCGCTGCCCTGGCCCAGCCGGCATAGATTCGTTTTCTCTGTGCGCTCTACGTTTCTGTGGCACGTTTATTTTCAGCTAATACTGATCTGTTAAAAAAACAGGGCTCGCAAATGCGAGCCCTGTAATTAATCAGTTATATTTTCTGCTATTTGCTATTGTGCTAGATACGCCTCATCAGACGCTTCTACTGCACCAACTGACCATGCACCACGAGTTTTGGCATGATTAATAGCGGCATCAATATCTGCACCTGATCCACTGCGATCAATATCAAATGACTGACCTGCATAAATCAGATCTGCATCTTTAATTTTGCTGCGGTTAGCTTTATAAATCATTGGCCACTGGTAAGGGTTAGCATAGATGCTGTCTTTAGCTGAGATATTCCACAGGTTATCACCACCTACAACTTCATATATATCAGCTCCGCCTGCCTGAACTGATGCTGCACTATCTTCACTTGCCGTAGCACCTGAGATAATACCGCTTGCCTTAAGACTTGCTTCCTGCTCTTTAGCCTGTTTCATGGCATTTTCGGCCTGACGTTGCGCTTTATTAGCCAGCTTAATTGCTGTTTCGTAGTCACCCTCTTCAAGAGCTTTTTCGGCTTTACCAATTATTTTAGCTGTATCACGCCATTCAGCACCCATTTTCTTTGCCTGAGCATTGGTTGATTTTGCATCTGCAATTGCCTGCTCTGCAGTAGCCTGATCAGCGCCGCCACCTGCGTCTGGTGTTGATGCGCAACCAGCAACCAGGCCAAGTATCAGCATGATGATAAAAAACGGCTTGATAAGATGGTTAAATTTCATGTTAATCGTCTCCGGTAGACTTTATTATTGGGTCAATTTATGTAGTTAATTATAATGAAACTAGCATAACTAGCATTATTATGTGGTTAATTATGTAATTAATTAAAAGAAATTAGCAATGTGATCATGAAGTGTCAAGTTAATCCCCCAAATAGACAAGCTTTCCTGCACTAGTGTGAACTGAATCATCCTTTGCCAGCGCACCTGTAAATACGGTACTCTTGCCGCTACCTAAATTAAATAAGGCAAGCAATAAAGGCATAAAAATGGCTGATTCTATAAAGATTTACCACAACCCGCGTTGTTCTAAATCATGTATGACTGTGAAATTACTGGTTGATAAGGGAATTCAGGCTAATATAGTGGAATATCTGCAAACCCCTCCCAGCAAGCAGGAACTAAATGAAATACTGAATATGTTGAAGCTGGAACCTCGCCAGCTGATGCGCACTCATGAAGCTGAGTATAAAGAAAATAATCTGGCGGATGAGTCTCTGAGTCGTGATCAACTAATCGAAGCCATGATAAAATACCCAAAACTTATCGAACGTCCAATTGTTATCTGTAATGGCAGGGCTGCCATTGGCCGCCCGCCTGAAACCGTACTTGAGATTCTATAATATGATTGAAATACTGGTTTTATATTACAGCCAGGGTGGCTCCACTGCGGAAATGGCTCGAACCATTGCCCATGGCGTTGAAGAAATTGACGGTGTACAGGCTCGACTACGCACCGTGCCCCCCATTTCCACCGTGTGTGATGCAACCCAGCCAGTTGTGCCAGAATCGGGTGCTCCCTATGCACTGCACTCAGACCTGGATGAGTGTGCCGGACTAATACTGGGTAGCCCAACCCACTTTGGTAATATGGCGGCTGCGCTTAAGCATTTTATTGATGGCAGTGGTAATTTATGGATGTCCGGCGCACTGATTAATAAACCTGCGGCTGTATTTACCTCAACTGCCAGCATTCATGGTGGACAGGAATCCACTTTATTGAGCATGCTGCTGCCGTTACTCCACCATGGCATGTTATTAATGGGGCTCCCCTACAGTGAAGCCTCATTGCACAAAACCACCACCGGCGGCACACCTTATGGTGCCAGCCGTCTGAACAGTGACAATAAGGCACCGCTGGATGAAGATGAAAAAAATCTGTGTCTGGCATTAGGTCGCCGAGTAGCTGAAAATGCCATTAAACTTGAAGTCGGTTAATAAATATCTCTATGAATAGAATTAAACTTTCACGAACCTGCGCCCTGGCTGGCTATTTTGGCCTGCTTATTTTTATTCCTGTCTGGCATTTACTGATTGAACCATTAGCTGCAGAATTTATGTCGATTACCCTGCTGGTACAGATAGGGCCTTTAATGCTCCCTCTACGCGGCATTTTACATGGCAAGGTATATACCCATGCATGGGCCATGTATCTGGCATTATTTTATTTTGTTATCGGCATCTGGTATGCGGGCGATGAAAGCACTCGCAGTTTTGGCATCATCTTTAGCCTGCTCAGTGTGCTGTTTTTTATGGGCACTATGTTTTATACCCGTTTTCAGGGAAAGGCTGAAAATGCAGCAGAAAATGAGACTGATCTAAACTGAATACGCTTAAAAGCCAAAAAGATAAAGGCATATTGTTCACAAATGAACACTCATTTACGCAAATAAAGGCTAAAGAATTTACAGGGTGGTAACGCACCCCGAGAAAAATGAAACTTAACTTAAGACTGATTTAAAACAAAAGGCCGCCATAGAGGCGCAGATTATCGGCAGGCTTTTTGTGAAATTTCATCTGTTATACTAAAACAAGATTAAATATCGCCTCGATTTTGAAACCATATAACTAACTTGAATTTATGCCATAAAATGCTCAGGCAAACCATACGCATATTAACCTGTCTGCTAATCAGTCTGTCTGTTAGCACAGTATTCTGCTCAGCTTATGCACTGGATCTTGAAAAAGAAAAGCGCATGAAAGAGCAGATTATTGATTACATTATGGATGGTGATGCCGTTTTACTCAAAGATGGTTCACATGAATTTCTGACTATTTATATGCCGTCAGAAACGCAACCGGCCAGAGGCTCTATCGTTGTCATGCATGGCCGGGGGCATCACCCTAACTGGCCTGAGCTGGTCTACCCATTACGTACCGGGCTTCCAGAGCATGGCTGGAATACGCTATCCATTCAAATGCCGGTGCTGGACAATGACGCCAGCTCTTATGATTATATGGATATTCTGCCAGAGTCACACCCAAGAATTAATGCTGCAATTGAATACCTGAGACAGCGCAGTGAAAAAAATATTATTCTACTTGCCCACAGCTGCAGTGTACACATGGCCATTGACTGGCTACATAAAAACCCGCATGAAGGTATTAGTGCTTTTATTGGTATTGGCATGGGCCCAACCGATACAGGCCAGCCAATGCTTAAGCCGTTTCCACTGGAGCAGATTCCTATACCCATACTGGATATTCGCGGGCAATATGATTACCCGGCAGTTATAAGAAATGCACCCAGAAGATTGCGGCGAATAAAACAGGCAGGAAATAAAAAATCTCAGCAACGAGTTATTGCAAAAGCAAATCATTATTTTACCGATCATAGTGATGTACTTTTAGCTGAAATTACTGGCTGGCTGGATTTTGTGTTTAGCCAGGAGCAAAAAGATTGAGTCTCAGAGATCAGTTCGTAGCCTGGAGGGAGCGAAGCGGAGTCCGGGAATGCATGCTGTTCATGCATTCTAAACCCCACAAGTTCCAGAAACCTAAATAATTACAGGCTTGTTTTGTTTCGAAATTATGAAGCTGCAGAGTTTAAGGATTCCGTTGCACTCCATCCCCTGACTCCGCTTCGCTTCCTCCGGGCTACGCCATAACGCCAGGCTAAATTTTTAATCCCCCAGCACAGATTTAACAAACGGTATTGTCAATCGCCGGTGCTGTTGCAACTGTGCCCTGTCGAGTGCATCTAACACTTCAAATAAATCTGCAATATCTCGATTGCAGTTATTAAGTAAATACTGTGCTACATTTTCCTGCAGATCAAAACCGCGCGTTTGTGCACGTTGTTGAAGTGCCCGGCATTTATCAGCATCGTTTAATTCAACAAGCCTGAATACAGGCCCCCACTGTAATCTTGAAAGCAGATCTTTTAACTGGATACCAATTTCATCTGGTGGCTGACTGGCAGTAATAATTAAGCGCCTGTTGCATTCTCGTAACCGATTTATTAAATCAAACAACGCTTCCTGCCAGTTTGCTTTACCCTGTAATAACTGCACATCATCAATACAGCATATGTCCATTTCTTCCTGCCCCTGAAATACATCAGGTGAAAACTCAGTTAATTGCTGCAGCGGTAAATAGCCAAGTTTCAGGTTTTTATTCAAGTGATAATGATACTGACAGACTGCCTGCAAAAGATGTGTTTTACCCGAGTTATGTTGCCCCCAGATATAAACCTGTTTTTCTATGTCTGCATTCCGGTTTTTTAAAAGTTCAGGCAACAGCTGGTTTTCACCACAAATAAAATTATCAAAGGTGAAGCTGTCTTTTAACTGAAAATCCAGGGTTAACTGAGTAAACATTTAGTGGGTTTGCTGTTCAAAAGTGTCAGACACAGGGCAAAGATCTCGACTGAGCACGAAAAAACGCAGTTTAAGATGTAAATGAGCATTTTGAGGCCCGTTTTAACGCCGTATCGTTCCTCATGCATAGAATTTCAACAAGCGGCCAGATCTGAATCATCCATTTAATCTATAGCGTAAAATGCTTTCATGAGGTTTATGTCCGGTCTCCAGTGTTTTTTTGTCTGACGCCGGCTGCTCAGATTCTGGCTGATTCGGCGCAGAAGCCTCCTTCAATGGTGGTGCAGATTTAAGCTCTGCCCGGGTATCCGGCACCAGCACCTTGCCCAGAGCAATAATGCGCTTTAAATCATTTTCATCGCCAATCAGTTCAATATGAAAATCGACCTGAAACTGATTCACTTCAATGGCATATACATTTTTTACCGGTGCCAGAGATGATAAATAATGAGATGCGTCGGCATATTTTTTAACATTATTTAAATCGCTCACCCGCACTAATAGTTCCCCTTTATTCTTACTGTCAGCAAATACGGCAAAGCGGCTGGAGATATGATCCGTTGCCACCCCAATACCATTGCCCATTAACACATCCAGATCCAGTGAGGATAACTGCCAGCTTTCAGTTTGATCTTCCATTAATAAAGACCAGTTAACCTGCCAGCTGCCCCGCGCCCAGTTCATCCGCCCAAGAATAATTGCATTCGCCGGATAGCGTTTGCTGGCTCTTTTTACCGGGCCCCAGAATTCACCCCAGACATCAATAAATTTAACTGCTTTTTTATCCTGGGCATCATATTCTGGCCACACCAGTGGCAAACCACGGCGCCTGGCTTCGGCGATTAATGCATCTTTAATTTGTGATTTGTCAGATTTTTTTAATAGATAACGATTTCGCCCATCTTTAACCGCCAGCCAGACCAGCACATCTGGTCGCTGATAACCCCAGATAGGCAGGGCATTATTACGCAGCAGCTGCTTAACCTTGCCATCATCGAACTGTATCCATAAGGTGTATTTAGGGGGCACCTGACTGCCAAATTTTTCAACATAGGCATCTATTTCTGCCTGACTCATCGCCTTATAACGATACTGGCGCACCATGCGGGTTGCCTGTTTTAAATCAATCAACGCGGGCGTCACACTATTGCCAGAAACGCGAATAGACACTTCAACCAGCGCCTGCTCAAATGCGGCTCCACGAATCTGTCTCTGCTGGTTCACCACGGGCAGGCTGACTTCATAAATCTGTTTAATTTCGGATGCCTGTATGTTTACAGACATTAAAAACAGATAAATCAGGCTAAAAAATATGACTTTACGCTTCATTTATATTCGTGACCTATGTAAGGAAGATGTACAATAGCACATCTTTTAATCGTCTTGTTTACCGGGTTCACAATGTCTCAATCTGATTCAACACATTCTAACTCCCAATCCTTAAATTATCGTGATGCCGGGGTCGATATCGATGCAGGTGCCGAACTGGTAGAGCAAATAAAGCCCCATGTAGCACGTACCATGCGGCCGGAGGTAATGGGTGGCCTGGGTGGCTTTGGCGCACTGTTTGAAATTCCACTGGATCGCTACCAGAAACCTGTACTGGTATCCGGCACTGATGGTGTAGGCACCAAATTAAAACTGGCCCTGAAAATGAACAAACACGACACCATTGGCATTGACCTTGTGGCCATGTGTGTCAATGACATTCTGGTGCTGGGAGCAGAGCCCCTGTATTTTCTCGACTACTACGCCACTGGCAAGCTGGATAACAAAGTGGCCGTGGATGTGATAAAGGGTATAGCGGAAGGCTGCAGGCAGTCGGGAGCCGCTCTCACCGGTGGTGAAACGGCTGAAATGCCCGGCATGTACAGCGAAGGAGACTATGACCTTGCGGGCTTCTGTGTGGGCATAGTAGAAAAAGACCAGATTATTGACAGTAGCAATGTTGAAGCAGGCAATGCATTAATTGGTATCGCCTCCTCTGGCCCCCACTCCAATGGTTATTCGTTAATTCGCAGGGTTCTTGAGGTAAGTAATGCCGATTTAAACCAGCCATGTGGGGAGCAAACACTGGGAGAGGCGTTGCTGGCCCCGACTCGCATCTATGTAAAAAGCATTCACAGCTTGCTGGAGCAAATTGATATACATGCCATGTCGCACATTACCGGTGGCGGCCTGACTGAAAACCTGCCCCGGGTGATGCCACAAAATACCCGTGCGCAGATTGATGTGAACAGCTGGGCGTTACCTGACGTATTTAAATGGATACAACAGCAGGGAAATATCGAAGATATGGAAATGTACCGCACCTTTAACTGTGGCATTGGCATGGTACTGGTCGTAAATGAAGAAGATGCAGATAATGCAATAGATGTGCTCAATAAAGCGGGGGAATCTGCCTTTAAACTGGGTAAAATCACCAGCTCAAATGGTGCGGCTGACGTTGTAATAGAATAATCGTTTTTTTCACGACCACCCGTTTAAATATATTAAGGCCACCTCTATTAATTGATTGCACTTCTATAGAGGGTTACACCTGAGCCAGGTTCAGCGCCTCACTTTTTCGACAGATAACTGTGGGCATGACGCAATAAGCTATGACCGTCAGATACAGCCTGTTTTTTGCTATTTTATCTGTATAAGACATGAAAACACACAGGTCTTATACAAATGGAATAGCCATGATTTTTTTATATTATTTCTATGAGTACACCCAGATTAAATATTGTGATACTGATTTCCGGCAGTGGCACAAATCTACAGGCAATTATTGATGCTATTGCCACAGGCGATTTACACGCAGAGATTCAAGCGGTCATCAGCAACCGAGCGGATGTAAAGGGGCTGGAACGCGCCCGATCGGCAGGTATTCAGGCGCTGACCATCGAACATACGCAATTTGCCAGCCGCGAGGCCTTTGATCAACAGCTCATGCAAAGCATAGACCAGTATCAGCCCGACCTGGTTGTGCTCGCGGGTTTTATGCGCATACTCAGCGATGATTTTGTTGATCACTTTAGTGGCCGCATGCTAAATATTCACCCGTCACTATTGCCTGAGTTTACAGGTCTGAATACCCATCAGCGAGCGCTTGACGCTAAAGTAAAACAACATGGGGTTAGTGTTCATTATGTCAGCAATGAACTCGATGGCGGCCCACTGGTTTTACAGGCGGTGATTGACGTGCTGGCAGATGATTCGGCGCAATCTTTACAGCAACGAATTCATCAACAGGAACATATTATTTACCCGATGGCGATTGAATGGGTTGCACAACAACGTATTGAAGTTATTAAACAACAGGTTTATCTGGATAAACAGTTACTCAAAGGCCCTCCTAAATGGATCAACAACCAGCTTATTTACTAAAAATTTTCAGTCTCCTGCTATTAGTATTCACTGCAGACGCTTTTGCATCTGCAGAATTTATTCTGCCACCAGATAGCCAGAGCCGCTATAGCATCACAAAATACGGTATTAAGTTAGGCGAGATGCAGAATACCCTTAGCTATCAGAATGGTGTTATCAACTACACATCCATAGCCACCGCAACAGGCATGGCATCACTCTTTATTAAAGAAGACCCTGAAGAAATCAGCATTCTAAACTGGCCGGAGAATTCAGAATTAAAGCGCCCCCGGCAACAAAGCTATAATTATTTTCAGGGGAAAAATCACAAAAAAAACCAGAAAATATCATTTAACTGGTCTGCAGAAGACAAGGTCAATATTGAAGGCACATACAAAAAAAAAACCTATAAACTTAGTTCGGGAAAAATTCTATGGGCCAGGCAGCTATTACCTGTCTTAATGAGCAGCGACCTGCAACTTAAACCCGACACCATCAGCGACAGTTTTTATATCACAAACAAGGGCAATATTGATAAATACACCTATACTCTGGAAGCAACTGAGAATTTAGAATTTAAAAATAAAAACTACCCAGTTTTAAAATTTAAAATCAGCTACAAAGGTAGTAGCCGCATGACCTATGCCTGGTTATCTAAAGCACACTACTACCTGCCCCTGAAAATTGAGCAATATAAAAAAGGGGCTTTAAATGTCAGTATGTTAATGACAGATCTGGAGCTTATACAATGACTGAATTACATGATGAAAAAGACAACTGGATCAGTAAAACCCGACGCAAGAAAACCTGCGATAACATACTGGAACTGGGCGAGAAAATGATTACCATGAACAGGGATGAGCTTTCCCAGATCAACATGAATGACGGGTTACGCCATGCCATTGAAGAAGCTCAACGCATGAAATCCAATGGCGCACTGAAACGACAGAAACATTATATTGCCAAGCTCATGCGCAACCTGAATGATGAAACACTACCCACCCAGGTGAACCATATTTTGCATAAACACGATATTTATAACGCAGAATTCAAACGCCTGGAAAAATGGCGTGATACTATGCTGCGAGATGGTGATCAGGGTATTAATGCATTTTTAGAACACTATCCCCAGGCTGACCGGCATCATCTACGCCAACTGGTTCGAAATGCTAAAAAAGAACAGAAAAATAATAAGCCACCAGTCGCCTTTCGACAAATTTTCAGGCATATTCGTGAAACGGTAGATAAAACTGTCGATATTAATGAAAACAACTATCAGGAAATCACTGATTAAGTCATGATGAAATCGCAGCTGAGCATGCTCAGCAAGATCACAATCATAATCTGATAAAAAGTGCCTTAGTTTTACTATACTAACAACAATGTAACTATTCAGCTTATTTTGAGGGTTAATCCATGGACTTTACCAGCATCCACAACTACTACGAACATCTGGTGATTGACTATCTTCAGGCCGATATCATTCCCGTTCTGGAAGATAAGCCGGCTGATTTCTTTCTCGACATTGCCTGCTACGCACTAACAAAATTACCTTCACGTTATATGCGGCATGAAATCGATATGGCATTCTATCTCGAATCTGAAGAACGCAGACAGATGATGAATGAAGTGAAACAAACTGTAGATAAAGCGGTTGAATTTATTACCCTGAATTTTAATAGAGATGAGCGATATGAATAATGCATCGTTACTAGTCGTTCGTTTTTCGTAGGTTGGCGCTGAGGCACGAAGCCCAACAGGGCTGGCAGATCACCATGTTATTGTTGGGGTTCGCAAACTCACCCCAACCTACAAAAAGATTTTAACCGTAGAGGACGCAGAGAAAACCATAAAAGCCTCTGCGTATCTCTGCGGTGAATAGCTTCATTAGGCCACAACAAATGGCACTTACCCTTTGCTAGAAAACACCAGCCCATCACCCTGAACATCCACTTCAATAGTATCACCCGACACAAAATCGCCCTGTAATAACTGCTGCGCCAGAGGATTTTCCAGCCTTTGCTGAATCGCTCTTTTCAATGGCCGTGCACCGTACACCGGATCAAAACCCGCCACACCTAATTTATCCAGAGCAGCTTCACTTAGCTGTAAATCCAGCTCCTTATCCAGTAATCGCTGACGCAGGTACTCTATTTGAATCACCACAATTGAGCGAATCTGTTCACGGCTCAATGGGTGGAACACAACCGATTCATCAATCCGGTTAATAAATTCTGGCCGAAAGTGCTGACCAACAATTTCCATTACCGCAGATTTCATACCTTTATAATCACCTTTTTCAGAAAACTCCTGTATCTGCATCGACCCCAGATTAGAGGTCATGACAATAACCGTGTTTCTAAAATCGACTGTGCGCCCCTGTCCATCGGTCAGACGTCCATCATCCAGCACCTGTAACAACACATTAAACACATCCGGGTGCGCTTTTTCTACTTCATCCAGTAAAATAACCGAATAGGGTTTACGCCTTACCGCTTCGGTTAAATATCCGCCTTCTTCATACCCTATATAACCGGGAGGTGCGCCAATTAGCCGGGCAACGGAATGCTTTTCCATAAATTCCGACATATCAATGCGCACCATGGCCTCGTCTGTATCGAATAAAAACTTTGCCAGTGCCCTGGTGAGCTCTGTTTTACCAACACCCGTTGGGCCTAAAAACAGGAATGATCCATTCGGCCGGTTGGGGTCAGATAAACCTGCTCGGGAGCGACGAATTGCATTAGACACAGCAGCCACCGCTTCACTCTGCCCCACCACCTGTTTGCTAATTTCTTCTTCCATGCGCAGTAGTTTTTCTTTTTCCCCTTCCATCATTTTGGCAACCGGTATACCGGTTGAACGGGAAACCACTTCGGCAATTTCTTCTTCGGTTACACGATTACGCAATAATGTCATTTTCTGCATTTCTGCCTGCGCCGCCATATCCAGCTGTTTTTCCAGCTCGGGAATACGCCCGTATTGCAGCTCAGACATGCGCGTTAAATCATTGGCACGACTTGCAGTTTCCAGCTCTAATCGAGCCTTTTCAAGTTGTTCCTTAATGCTGGCGCTGCCATGCAAGGCCGCTTTTTCAGATACCCAGATTTCATCCAGCTCATGGTATTCCTGTTCAAGAATATCTATTTCGCCCTGTAATTTTAACAGCCGTTCTTTAGATGCCCGATCATCTTCTTTGGTGAGTGCTTCACGCTCAATTTTTAACTGAATTAAACGCCGTTCCAGCCGATCCATCACTTCTGGTTTAGAATCAATTTCCATGCGAATACGGCTCGCCGCTTCATCAATTAAATCTATCGCTTTATCCGGTAGCTGGCGATCGGTAACATAACGATGCGAAAGAACCGCCGCCGAAACAATCGCGGGATCAGTAATATCAACCCCATGATGCACTTCATAGCGCTCTTTTAAACCACGCAAAATAGCGATGGTGTCTTCAACTGTGGGTTCTTCAACTAAAACTTTTTGAAAGCGCCGTTCTAGCGCCGCATCTTTCTCAATATATTTACGATATTCATCTAATGTTGTGGCGCCCACACAATGCAGTTCACCACGCGCCAGTGCAGGCTTTAGCATATTGCCCGCATCCATCGCGCCTTCTGATTTACCCGCACCCACCATGGTATGAATTTCATCAATAAATAAAATAATCTGCCCTTCCTGTTTAGACAGATCACTGAGCACCGCCTTTAAGCGCTCTTCAAAATCACCGCGAAATTTTGCACCCGCAATCAATGCGCCTAAATCGAGCAAAAGCAGGCGTTTACCTTTTAAACCTTCGGGCACTTCACCATTTACAATGCGCTGCGCCAAACCTTCAACAATGGCCGTTTTACCGACACCCGGCTCACCGATTAATACCGGATTATTTTTTGTTCGCCGCTGTAATACCTGTATCGTGCGACGAATCTCTTCATCGCGACCTATCACCGGGTCAAGTTTACCCTGTTCGGCTCGCTCAGTGACATCTATGGTATATTTTTCCAGTGCCTGTCGCTGATCTTCTGCATTTGGATCATTTACTTTCTGACCACCGCGCACTTTTTCTATCGCCTCTTCCAGAGATTTTTTTTCAGCACCAAACTCTCGAACAAGATCACCTATACGCGACTTTTCTTCAATACAGGCAAGTACAAATAATTCACTGGAGATATAATCATCTTTGCGTTTTTGCGCCAGCTTATCGCAAACGTTTAATAGCCGCCCTAAACCATTCGACAGGTGCACGTCACCTTCGTTACCTTCAACCTGTGGCAGGCGCTCAATTTCTTCACCCAGCCTGGAGCGCAGGCCATTGACATTGACATTAGCCATAGTGAGTAAATGACGTACCGAGCCACCATCCTGATCGAGCAATGCCAGCATCAGGTGTACAGGTTCGATAAACTGGTGATCCCGACCCACGGCAAGAGATTGTGCCTCAGATAGCGCAATTTGAAATTTGCTGGTTAATCTATCCATTCGCATGGGGTGACCTCATTGAGTTTTCTATTTATACAGGATTAATTAACAAATGTGGGTTTATGAGAGTATTTCAAGGCTTTGCAAAGCTTTTTCCGCTAATGAATGCAAATGATTTAGTAGATTTATGCGCAGGCTAAAGGTTTAATTTTTTAATTTTTAAAGCGTTTCAGTAGTTCACTCGGTAACATCGGCTTTCCCTTTAAATAGCCCTGCGCTATATCACAATGGTTTTTTTCAAGAAACTCCCAATGAGCTTCAGTGGAAACACCTTCAGCCACTACTTTTAAACCCAGCTTATGCGCCATTGCGATAACCGCGGCGGATATTTCCATATCATCTTTATCATTGGGTATATCTGCAATAAATGCCTTATCAATTTTTAAGGTATCAATCGGCAGGCGTTTTAAATAGTTAAGCGATGAATAGCCTGTACCAAAGTCATCAATCGTAAGCGAAATACCCAGTGATTTTATCTGATCTAATAATTCAACCGCGTGATCAATCTGCTCCATTAAAGTCGTTTCGGTAATTTCAAGCTCAAGCTGCACAGCCTTAAAATCTGTTTCAGCCAGAATATCCTGAATCGTTTCAATTAAATAAGGATCACGAAACTGGCGCGGTGACAAATTTACCGCCAGTTCTATACCATGCATTCCCTGTTGCTCCAGCTTCTTTATCTCTTTGCAGGCGGTTCGTAAAACCCACTTTCCCAGTTTCACCATAAGACCCGCAGTTTCCGCAATAGGTATAAAATATTCTGGAGACAACTTACCTTTGGTAGGGTGATCCCATCTAAGCAATGCTTCCACTCCAGCCATTTTTTTAGTTTTGATAATGAATTTTGGCTGAAATTTTAAATACAATTCATCTTTATCTATGGCACGCCTTAAATCATTTTCTATGACTAAATGATCAACTATCTGCGCATTCATCTCTTCAGTAAAAAACTGGTAATTATTTCTACCGGATGACTTGGCTTTATACATTGCCATATCTGCATTTTTCAATAAAATATCTGCATTCAGGCTATCTGCAGGCGCTAGCGTGATACCAATACTGGGCGTGATAATCAGTTCATTTTTCAGCAGTTGAACCGGTTTTGCCATGGTTTCCATTATTTTTCTGGCAACCGATGACGCACCGGACATGCCATCTATATCGGTTAACAATATAACAAATTCATCCCCCCCCATACGCGCAACCGTATCCTGATATCGCACACACTGTCGTAATGACTCCGCCACTTTCATTAAAACCGCATCACCCACATCGTGCCCCAATGAATCATTGATGCGTTTAAACTCATCCAGATCGAGATACAGAAGTGCGGCGGTGTTACCTGTGCGTTGCAAGCCTTTTAGCACCTGTTCAAGTCGGTCTCTAAAAAGTATTCTATTTGCCAGCCCGGTTAAGCTATCGACATAGGCCAGCTCTTCCATCCGCAGATGAGCCTCTTTAAGTTGAGACACATCTTCACATACCGTTACAAAATGACTTATCTGATTATGCTCGTTGGTGACAGACGAAACCGACATCAGCATCCATAGGGTGCCACCCGTTTTTTTGCGTAACTGAATTTCACCCTGCCACTCATTACCCGTCGTAATCGTTGCCCATAAATCAGATATAACTTCCATGTTGATTTCTTCTGTGCGAAAAATGCGTGCATTTTGACCCTTTAGTTCTTCTTTATTGTAGGCCGTTATTGCGCATAGTTTGGGATTAACATATTCAATAACCGCATTCTGGTCGGTAATCATTACCATAGAGCCACTTTGCTCCACCGCAGATGACAGCATTTTTAGTTTTAGTTGCTGACGATGAATATCGGTCATATCCTTAATGCTTTCAACCACTCCATCAAATTTTTCCTGATCATTTCGTAGTGGCGCCGACTCAACCTGAATTAAAACTGTGTGACCATTTTTATGTAAAAGCTCAATATCATAAGCACTGGATAAGCCTTTTTTACGCTCAGCTATTTGCTGTTTAAATATGCTCTGACTCGTTTTATTTTCAAAATCAAAAACCGATCTGCCGAGGATTTCCTCAATGCTGTAACCCAGCATATCGGCTAATGCCTGATTAACAAAGCGTATATTGTTATAACGATCGATGACCCAGATGCCTTCATTTAAATTTTCGACGATGCGCTTATATCTATTTTCACTCGCGGCCATATCACGCATCACGGTAAATACATGCTGTGCCCAGCCGTTTTCATCCCGCTTGATAACACTCGCGAATACTTCGACTTCACACCAGTCACCCAGCTTTCTTTTTAAACGCACGCTGCAGTTAAGTTTTTTTAAATCGCCTGAATACAGTTTATTGAACAGACTAATAACCCGAGCATGGTCGTTGGGGTGCATTTGCTGCCCCCACCAGCTCTGAAAAATTTCGGCTGAGGGTATTTCTTCGGGTTTATAACCCAGAATTTTTGCCCAGGTACTGGAAAAATTCAGGCTGGGTGATGGTGGCAAACAATAATCACATAATCCAATATTACACAGGCTGACCGCCAGTGCATTAGATTGCTTTAAATCAATTTTTAAGCCCTTCGACATAGATCTAATATTTTTATATACGTAATTAGTTTAATAATAGATGATTATCTCTTAAAAATCAGTTGATGCTGAATAGAGTCAGCAAAATAAATACGGCTAAAAAAAGCTGCTTTATGATTATTTTTTATCGTTTTTACGCCTGAACAAATCGCTGCGGCGGCTGACCAGACGATCTAGAAAAAGCAGGCCATCAAGATGATCTATTTCATGCTGTATGGCTCTGGCTTCATAGCCAGCTGATTCAATTTCATGGTGTTTTCCTGTTTCATCCATATATTGTAATTTGACTTTTTCAGCTCGAATCACATTGCCGGTGAAATCCGGCACAGACAGGCAGCCTTCGCGACCCATTGCCATACCTTCCCAGTCAGTGATTTCCGGATTCAGCATAATCATATGGCCATGGTTATCCACCGGCTTGCGCATATTCGAAACATCAACAATGACCACACGCTTAAATACATTCACCTGTGGCGCGGCAATGCCTACTGCACCTGGCCCAGCCTGGCGAATGCGTTCCAGTTGCTGAATAAATTCTAAAATGTCTTTATCCAGTTCTGCAACAGTTTCTGATAACTGCTTTAAGCGCTGATCAGGGTAACTAATAATATCCATATAACCGCACTACCCTCTGAGGCTATTAATTTCATCGAGATTGACTTCGATATCAGGATCCAGCCCTTGCAGTGCTTTGCGTAATGGCTCTATGCCATTTTTTGCAACGCCCTGCAGGGTCATTATGTAGATGGGGTGTTCTGGCTTACCGCCAATATCAGTTTCCAGATCGATAATATTAAAGCCGGCAGCGGCTAATGCGGAGCTCACCTCGGCCACGATACCGATTCTATCGGCACCATAAACCGTGATTTGTACGTCTGGGTCAATGCAAGGGGCATCAGCCGTGATATCTTCATCAATATGTAGATGCAGGTTCATATCGGTACAGATTTTTTTTAATACCTGCTGTAAATCTGTTTCTGCTTCATGCGAGACACGCAGCAAAATAGTGAAATTTGCGCCCAGGCGCATCATCGATGCCTGTGCCAGACTACAGCCCTGTTTAAATAATGCTTCGGTTACTGCGGCTACTATGCCAGGCTGATCTGCACCCACCAGGGTTAATACTGACCACTTCATTTATTTCTCCAGAATATTATGGGCTGATTAAAATTCACGCGGTACGCCTCAGGGAGCATCGTCAAAACAGCCTACACTACTACAGTTAATCCAGCCTGCTAATATTATTCAAACCAGATCAAACTCGCCTGCCGCCCTGTTTTACCCTCCCTTCGATAGGAATAAAAGTTATTCGTATCCGTAAAGGTACAGTAGTCTCCGCCATACACGGCATTAATGCCGATTCGTTGTAAACGTAATTTTGCCAGCTGATAAATATCGGCCAGGTAGTGCTGGGGACGATTTTGTTTAAATGCGACTTCCGATTCAGCCTGATCATTGATAAAAACCTCACGCACTTCCTGCCCCACTTCAAATGCCTGCGGGCCAATGGCTGGCCCTAACCAGACCAGCAACTGATCCGGTTTTTCATTTAGCTCAGTCACCGTTGCTTCAATAATACCGGCGGCCATACCCCGCCAGCCCGCATGTATCGCGGCCACTTTATTAGCCTGTCGGTTACAGATTAAAAGCGGCAGACAATCTGCAGTCATTACCGCACAAATTTTACCGGCCTGGTCACTGAAAGAGGCATCTGCCCTGGGTGTTTTGCTATTTATTTCCGCCGCATTTATCACCTGTCTGCCATGTACCTGCTCTAGCCAGACTGGCTCTGCCGGCAGTTTAAACTGGCGAACGAGCTGCTCACGGTTTAGCTGAACATCTAACCGCCTGTCTTCAACATGCTGTGCCAGATTGAAGCTGCTAAAGGTACCCTGGCTAACCCCCGTATTACGAGTGGTGCAAAATGCATGAATATTATCTGCAGCTGGCCAGTCTGCATTAATAACAACGCCGGGTTTAATCATCGCCATGGCTGCCTTATCAATATTCATCCGTATATTCATCGGAGAAGTCATCCACATAAAAATCTTTCTCCACTGTCTGTGCAATATCGGCTTCAAGCACGGCCATAAGCTGTTTCATATCGTCCGGCAGGGGGGCCTTCCATTCCACTGGTTTACCTGTCGATGGATGAATAAAGCCCAACTTTCGTGCATGCAGGGCCTGGTGATTAAAGCTGCGCAACATTTCTTTTAACTCATCGCCAGAGCCGGGTGGAATCTGCAGGCGTCCGCCATAGGTTTGATCACCCACCAGGGGGTGCTTCACATAAGCCATATGCACTCGAATTTGATGGGTGCGACCGGTCTCAAGATTCACCTTAATTCGGCTGTGCCCGCGGTAACGATCCAGCACACGAAAATGGGTAATCGCCTGCTTGCCTTCCTGTTTAACCGCCATTTTTTTGCGATCCCGGCCATGCCGACCTATTGGCATATCTATGGTTCTGCCGGCGGTTAATACGCCAAATACTATAGCCTGATATTCACGATGCACGCTGCGAGCCTGCAATTGCTCGACTAGTAGTTTATGGGCTTTCAGGTTTCTGGCCACCACCAGCAGGCCGCTGGTATCTTTATCCAGCCGATGCACAATGCCTGAACGAGGAACCTCGTGTAAACTTTCATCATGATACAACAGGCCATTTTGCAGGGTGCCATCCGCATGCCCGGCAGCCGGATGCACCACCAGACCCACTGGCTTATTGATCACCAGAATATCTTCATCTTCATAAATAATATCCAGCGACATATCCTGTGCAATCACCCCCTGATCGCACGCCTCCGGCTCAATATGCAGCTCTAGCTGTTCACCACCAATCACTTTATCTCTGCATCGGGGTAGCTGACCCTCCAGCAATACCTGCCCGGCTTTAACCCATTGTTGCAGCCGGCTACGGGAATAATCCGGGAACATTTTCACCAGAACCGCGTCTAATCGCTGAGATGCATATTCCAGTGGAATAGTTATTTTTACAATTTCATGGTTTTTACCATCGGACATAAACTACTTCTCTCTGTATAATACCGTGCTTACTGTTTCACACACCTGAATTTATGATGCCTGAATTTACAACAAGATTCATTTCTCTACTTATTTTATCTCTGTTTCTCTTTGCCTGCAGCGACGACGATATTAAAGAAGACCCCTATGCCGACTGGAGTGCACTGGATTTTTATGAAGATGCCACCCGTTCTCTAAAAGCGAGTGAGTTCGAAGAAGCCATAAAAAACCTGGAAAACCTGGAAGCCCGCTTCCCATTTAGCCCCTATGCAAGACAGGCTCAACTTGATGTCGCCTACGCCTATTATAAGTTTGAAGAACCTGAATCTGCCATAGCCGCGGCTGACCGCTTTATTCGCATTAACCCCAGAGACCCCAATGTAGATTATGCATGGTATCTAAAAGGTCTGTCTGATTACAATCGGGGAACCGGGTTTCTGGATAGCTTTTTCGTGCGTGATCCATCTCTACATGATAACAAATCCATGGGCAATGCTTTAAATAGTTTTTCTACCCTGGTCGCGCGCTTCCCCGACAGTCGCTATGCGCAGGATGCCTATCAACACATGGTATTTTTACGCAATAAACTGGCAGAGTCTGAACTGCATGCGGCAAGATACTATATAAAACGCAAAGCCTGGCTGGCAGCCGCCAGGCGCGGCAAGTATGTGCTTGAAACCTACCCAACCACACCCGCTAGCCGTGGTGCCTTAAAAATTATGATAACGTCTTATAAAGAGCTGGGTTTGAATGATCTGGCGGCAGATGCGCAATCAGTGCTGGATGCGAACCCGCCTGCTAATGCCCAGGTTGTTGACGCGGGGAATACGCAACTGGAGCCACCGCCTGATAATGAGTAAATATCCACGTTGTAAGAACGTGGTTCTGTCCTTTAAAGGCGCTTATAAAAAGATTAAAAAGAGACAGAAGCATGAAAAAAACTCGACGAAAACGTCGTCATTCCAGCATGCCTTTAGCTGGAATCCAGTGACTTTAAAATGACTGAAAGACACTGGATTCCGGCTCAAATGCATACCGGAATGACGAAATTCTATTGGCAAAGTTACCAGGTTCCATCTTTATATCCGTAAATAGTGCGTGCATACTCCACTTTGCCCGACACAGGAGCATTCAGGATAAAACCGCATGCAGTGGTTTTGAGCAGGCTTGTCTGGCCCAACGGGCGTAGGGCAGGAGTGCGTAGTAATGACAAACATTTCTTAAGGCAATAGCTTGAAATTGCTTCCCCCTAAGGCCGCGGGTTAACTATTAAATCAACCTGTTTGCCACACAGGCAAATTTTACGGCCTCCCGGGTTGTGCATTATTCCTTCTTTGCCTTTTCATCCTTTGCTTTAATTGCTGGCGTTGTGCCGGTGTCATATTCTGCAGACGCTGACGAATTGCCTGACGTTTTTGCGGTGACAGGTTCTGCCAGCGCTGGCGCAGTGCATGGCGTTTTTCTACTGGCAGGTTTTTAAACCACTGGTGTTTCTTTCTCAGGGTAATGCGCTGCTCTGCTGGCATTTGCTGAAATTCTCTAAAGCGCTGGCGCAGCTGCTGACGTTTTTCTGGTGATAGTTGTTGCCAGCGTTGAAACCGTTGCTTCGCCTTTTGTCGCTGTTCTGGCGGCATATTGCTCCAACGCTCAGCTCCCTTGCTGAGGCGCTGCTGTCGTTGTTCCGGCAGTTGCTCCCACTGCCCCTGAAACTGCTTAAGCACCTGCTGTTGCTGTGGGCTGAGTGAATTCCAGCTAATCTCAGCACTGGCTGTTTGCGCTTGCAATAACAGACCGAAACTCATAATTAATAGTGATAGTACTTTATTCATGCTTGTTGTCCTCGCTATTTTCCGACGCTTTCGCATCGGGGCTGTTAGCGACCAGATATTGTTCTATGTCCAGATCTACCGGGCCAGTCCACTGGTTATCGACCAGGTTTTCTTCTGTACCCAGATATTCAAGAAAATCCATTGAAGGCGGTTCGTCCGCATTTGTGGCTTCTACGCTGAGGCTGCTGCCTATCAGCAGGCTGTATAGCAGGGTATCGATTAGTTGCCTGTTAACCCGCATTATTCTGCTGCCTGTCCTGTTCTACCAGCCAGCTGACAAATTCCAGTTGCTCCAGCAGTTCCAGTTCGGTGTCTGATACCAGCATATTCAGGTCTTCACCATCATAAACGAGCTGGGCTGGCTGTATTTGCTGCGATTGCATCCCGGGTTGAGAGAGCAATAGCCAGCTGCCGACCACGGCAATGCTTATGCTGGCCATAATGCCGGCTGTCGCGCCTATAGACAATTTAAACGGCAAAAACCCTGTGTTTGAACGCTGGCTTTGCAATGCTTTTTGGCGGGCCTGATTCAAACGAGACAGGGTGGCGGCATCCAGCGAATCGGCGCTGTCATCCAGCAGTTTGCGAGTCTGTTTTAAAAACGCTTTATTATCCGGCTTCATAATGATCCTCCAGTAAGACACGTAAGCTTTTTACGGCTCTTGAGTAATGGGTTTTAACACTGCTCTGTGAGCAGCCCATGGCGCTGGCTGTTTGCTGCACATTCATGCCCTCCCAGTTGCGCAGTAGAAAAGCCTGTTGCTGGCGTAGCGGCAGCTGGGTTAACGCGCTATCCAGCGCATTTATTGAGTCACTGCTGCGGGCATGGTCTTCGGGGCTTTTACCATGTAAATCGGGTGCCATCTGTATCGGGTCACAATGCTCATCATCTTTTGCCGCCAGGCTCAACCAGCCACGAACTTTACTGCGCACCGTATTGCGCCTGTACCAGTCGCGGATGCGGTTCTGTAAAACCCGATGAAATAACGGCCCCCAGTCTTCTTTATTTTTGTGGCCATAGTTTTTTACCAGCCCCATCATGGCATCCTGTACCAGATCCAGAGCTTCTTCCGGGCTGCCGGTAGCAATTTCTGCCATGCGATAAGCCCGCCTCTCAACCTCTGAGAGAAAGCGATTTAAGGCCTGCTGCTGCGCCAGTTCATTGTCCTGCTCAGTTTTCAGAGGTGGCTCTCTTTGCTCGACTGTACCGAAGTAACAGGCGCTATTATCAATGTTTAAATTTACCATTATTCATGCTTTATTTTACAGGGTCTTATTCTTAATAACGTATCGGCATGATTATGGTTTACAGCTGTTTTAAAAATTACCACATATAGCCCAGGCTCAAACCTGCGGTCAGCAGCCCGTCATCCAGCGGGATTTCCATATTGGCACCCAGTTGCAGTTGAGGGCTTAGACTTTTTACCAGAGAAAGACTGATGTACGAGTATTTATTACTGGAAAAGGCCGAGTCGATCTGGCTTAGCAGAATTTCATAGCGTGCATCATTTAACTGTGCACCGAGTAGAACACTGGATTCACTGTCCGCCAGATTTCGCGCCTGCTGTAAGCCAATGGAGCTTGCAAAATTAAGTATAACGGAGCGACGAACTCGATTTGCCTGGTTTACTTTGTAGTAGTCATGCTGCTTGTGTCTCAGCTCGGTGTAAAATTCAACCCAGCTATAAGCCAGGCTCAGTTCGGTTGCCCTGTGACCACGGCGAACTGAATCAATTTGCTGAACATTCGATTGCTCAAAAAATAATTCGACTTCACCGGTTTCATAACCCAGACGACTGCTAAAACCTTTATTAAAGTAAGCCAGCACAAAACCCAGGTCATTTTTCTGCAATGTGTTTTTATTACCCCAGTTTGCATGGTATATCCCCCAGCTAAACTGATCACCCACATCACCGCTAAACCCCCAGCTTAAGTCATCTGTTCTGAAACTATAGTTTTCCTGCGTGGCTTTCAGGTTAAAACGCAATGATGTACTGAGGCTAAGCTCAGTATTCAGGCCATAGTATCCGCCATTTTCTTCGTCTATGCCCGCATATAACCAGAGTGCATTTTGCAGTGGCTTATAATCTTCCAGCAGCCAGAAGTCATCACTTTCTTCTGCGGTTGCAGAAAAAACTGGAATGGAATAAAGCGTAAATAATAAAAAAAATATTGTGAGTGTATTTTTTAAAAACATATTTCCTGATCACATGAAAATAATGCCTGCATGCTATGCCATACATCTTTATTTCCGAAATGGCAGCTTTGTTCGAAGCATTCTTTTTAATCAGGGTACTTTATAGAATTATTAATCAATAAAATCAGAGCATCCCTGGCAAACACAAATAACCGGGCAGCCTGAGCTACCCGGTTATTTAATTTAAAACTAAGGCGCTAGTCTAACATTTATTTTACTGCTTAAAAGCTGATTTAGATCTGAATTGTATACACCATTAGCATGTACCGCCATCACCTTTGTGCTGCCATCCAGCACTTCATTCAGTGCCGTCTGGAAACTGCCATAACCCGTGTAAACTCTGATGGAGCGCCCCTGGGTAATAACAAACAGCCCCTTGCCCGATTCACGGGGTGCAATAACCGGCATACTGATTAAAGACAGTAGATCGGTGCTGATTCCAGCTCGATACAGGTGATGACGATTACCGGCTTGCTGCAGGTTCAGTAGCAAGCCGCTTTCAGTAATGCTGCTAATTGCACTAACACTGCCGTCAGCAAATCCGGTTACCAGATGGGCACGCATATTACTGGCGTCAAGGATACTTTGCGCGATAAAATCCTGCGGTGCACCTGCAAACGGGCGTACATAACCACGGACTTTAAGCGGATCACCAATCTGCAGGCTGGACAGACTCAGCAAACCAGAATCCACCTCATAATTTGTCGCCTGCGCATCACTGGAAGGGTCGGTGCCTGTGCCACTAAAATCAAACTGCAAAATACGGTGACGGTCTATCACCTGCAAATCAACGGTTAGGGGGCTCACTGTTAATACCGTGCCACCAACATTGGTATAAAGCATGCGTACATGATCTGCATTCAGGCTCAGATTAATATTATCGCTCACTGTACCCAACACACTAACCCGCTGACCGACTGAAATATCATCTATCGTGTAACTGTTGCTGGCATCAGCCTGCTTAACTACGCGGGTATCAGTATTCAAAATAACGTTAACGTTATCATTAAAGGCAAAGCTGCCATCGGTACGCATCAGGGTGGCACCACGAATAACTAAAGTATCGCCATTGCGCGAAATAACATGCCCGGAAACAATATCTTTACTGCCCCAGGGCACACTGCTACCGGCATAAACTTCGAGTGCATTAAACTGTCGCAGCCCCTGTTGTGCCATGTCAGGATTTAATTCACCCAATACAATAACCGCAGCCGCAGGCTCAAGACTGGCTAGTTGCGCAAGGCCTGTGTCACCAGCATAAACCTCGCCATTTATTTCATAAAGAGTACGACTGGACGTATGCACATTGAGCTTGCCAAACCGGTTATCAAGCCGATGACGGAAAGGACGCAAACGAACAGCGAATGTATTCTCGGCTTCATTAACGCGACCCAGTAGCCCGCGTAAACGGTGTGGCTTGGGTTCTTCAAGCAGAGTATCTGCCAGCAGCACCGGCTTAACTATAACCGTTGCCTCAGAGCCATTGATAATAACTTCATTGGAGGCATTCAGGTCAAAGTCCAGCGTAATATGGGCCGGTATACCCGGGGCAATTATAAAGTCTCTATCGCCATTAAAACTCACATCTACCGTCATCTCAGTAATGGGCTCACCATTACTATCCTGCACCGTTGCATTAATAGCATCACCGTTTTCATCCTGCACAATAATACTGGCATTACTGAAATCCAGCACAATCTGCGCTCCGACATAATGCCCGGATGGCACCGTTGCTGCTGTCAGAAATTCTGTGACTTCTACATACTGAGCAAAATCCAGCTGTGTAGTAAGTGGCAGGGTTTCAATTTCTGCCCCATTACTTTTACGCATTTTGATTGACTGCACATCAACCGTATAACTAAGAAAATCACCCTCAGCATCGGTAAGGCTAATAACTAATTCCGAATCACCTTCTGCTGAAGCGGAACCAGAGCCAGAACTGCAGCCATAAAAACCAAATAGAAACATTGAAATAAAACTTAATATTGCCAGCCAGTGTTTTATTGCTCTGTACGCATGCAGTGTATTATTCTGCTGATATAAATAACTCATTTTTTTCTCCTGATATCATTAAAATTTTGACGTGTTAACAGGAATAACGCAGCAGTTGTTATCTGGTTGACAGGGTATTAGAAAAAAATTTAAATACATCTGAAAAACCAGAAACGGATGGGGCCTGGTTTGTTAATGCACGGGAACAGATCAGGGTTAAATGATCTGGAGAAGTGGAGGCTCAAAGGCAAGGCTGTTTACCGCAGAGGACGCGGAGGTACGCAGAGGTTTTTTTGGTTTGCGCCGCGCGCAAACACAAAATAAGCATTTTTCTCTGTGTCCTCCGTGTCCTCTGTGGTTCAATCTTTTTCTACCTTGTTCTCACGCAAGGGAACCGTGGAGTTTTAGGGCAATGCCTCGGCATTCTACCAGCCGTATTAGAGCGACAGCCTGCTTAAGCGAAAACAGGGT
>QIDK01000120.1 GCA_003228405.1 Gammaproteobacteria bacterium
GCATTGCACAAATATTTCGTCAGCTAAAGCTACCTCCTGCAAAAATAGCGTACATTCGCGTTTATTTGCGCTAAAAATGCCTTTATCTTTTGCTTTTAGAGATATTTGTGGGAATAGCTCAGGCTCTGTCCCGAATGGCACTTAACTGTGTTCCATGGCTTTCCTTATCTTGCGCTGTAGGTTGGCGCTGAGGTACGAAGCCCAACAGTTCTGACAGATACCAGCATTATGGCTGGGGTTCGCAAACCCACCACCAGCCTACGAAAAACCAGACCTGGCTTTAGTTTTTATTTCAGCAGCCTACTTAACAAACTGCTCTCTGAGTTTACGATGAAGTATTTTGCCAACATTCGTTTTAGGCACTTCGGCAACGAACTCTACTCGTTTAGGAATTTTATAACGGGTCAGTGATAGTTCGCAATGTGCTTTAATATCATGTTCAGTTAACTGTGGGTTCTGGCTAACCACAATTGCCATTACTGATTCCCCGCATTTTTCATCGGGTATACCGATAACACCCACCTCTAATACATCGGGATGGCCAACTATAACTGCTTCAACTTCATTCGGGTAAACATTAAAGCCGGAAACATTAATCATGTCTTTTTTGCGATCGACAATCTGCACATAACCCTGCTCATCCATAAAGGCAATATCACCACTGTGAAAAAAACCATCATCATCAAATACCAGTGCAGTTTCTTCCGGCATTCCGTAATATCCCTGGGTAACCTGCGGGCCTTTTATACAAAGTTCTCCCTTTTCGCCCATGGCTACAATATTATTGTCATCATCTTTAATGCAAACCTCGGTAGAGGGTACGGGCAGACCAATTTTTCCACTGTATTTAGGCAGGTTCATTGGGTTGATACAGACTGCGGGTGACGTTTCGGTTAAGCCATAGGCCTCAAGCAACGGACAGCCGGTCAGGATATGCCATTCATCGGCGACGGCTTTCTGTACCGCCATGCCACCACCCAGGGTCATTTTAAAATTTGAAAAATCGATATCTGCAAATCCCGGTGTATGGATTAAGCCATTGAATAAAGTATTTACGCCTGTGATAGCAGTAAACTTTGTGCTTTTTAATTCTTTTACAAAATTTTTCATATCGCGAGGGTTTGTGATCAGATGGTTAAGCCCGCCTATTTTCATAAAAAACAGGCCGTTCGCGAGTAAAGAAAAAATATGATAAAGCGGTAGTGCCGTAATAACTATTTCGTGGCCTTTTTTAGCAAAGGGTTCAATCCATGCTGACACCTGTTGTAAATTAGCAACCATATTGCCATGGGTGAGTATTGCACCTTTGGCGACCCCAGTCGTACCACCGGTGTATTGTAAAAAGGCATAATCCTGCTGCTTCATTTCTGGCCGGATATATTTAGATGCATCTCCCTGAGTAAGACATTGCTTAAAAGTATAACTCCCCGGCAAGTTATAAGCAGGCACCATTTTTTTTACATGTTTAACCACCAGGTTAATAAGAGATGATTTTGGAAAAGAAAGCATGTCGCCCATGCGGGTGACAATAACATGTTTAATCGGGGTTTCATTAATGACCCCCTGCAGGGTAGAGGCAAAGTTTTCCAGTACAATGATGCAGGTGGCACCGGAATCAGACAGCTGATGTTTCAGCTCTTCACCGGTATAAAGCGGGTTGGTATTAACAACCGTCAGGCCGGCACGCAGCGCAGCAAAAATAGAGACTGGATTTTGTAACAGGTTGGGCATCATAATGGCGACTTTATCGCCTTTAACCATACCCAGCTGATTTTGTAGATATGACGCCAGCTGCTGGCTATATTCATTGATTTCCTGAAAACTCAGCGCCTTGCCAAAATTACTGAAACATGGCCTGTCTGAATATTGTGAGCAGGATTGTTCAAACACATCGAGCAGAGAATCATAGGCAGAAACATCTACTTCATGGGGAACACCCTCAGGGTAACTGGAATACCATGCATGATTCATATAATTCTCCTTGAATTATATTAATTATCTTAGCTATTAATATTCTAGAACAGGATAAGAATTTCGCATAGTAATAAGACTCGCCCCTGAGCGTTTAGTTCATCGCCAGTAGAGCCAGGGGCGCCCTGATCAGCTCATGACTTAATCAGAGGCTGCCTGCCTTACTTCACCAAAACGTTGCTGCATATATTGAATAATATCGCTAGATTCATACATCCAGATTGTTTCGTCATTGTCTTCAATTCTCAGACAGGGAACCTTTATCACTCCACCACCGGCTAAAAGATCTGCTCGTGATGGGTTTTTCATGGCATTACGGGTTTCAATACTCAGCCCCAGTCGCTTAAACGCCCTGCGGGTTTTCAGGCAAAAAGGGCAGGCATTAAACTGATACAGAGATAACGAACGGGTCATATCGTCTACACACTGCTGGTTTTCAGTTGAACGTGCAAGCCTGTTTATGGGTATAAAAAAGCTAATAAAAATAATGAGATAGCCCAGACCATTGCGGAGGAGTTTTAATAACATAGTTGATATACCCTGATAATTAATCAAATTTTGCGGGCATTTTAACTCATTAGGCAAACGGGTGAAACTGGCATGAAGTTATAATACTGATCACACTGCCGAATGGCACATCTCAGGCTGTTTTGTGCCGTAGGTTGGCGCTGAGGCACGAAGCCCAACAGTTCAGCCTATTGTTGGGGTTCGTGCCTCACCCCAACCTACAGTGCAAGACAATAGCAGCCAGGGATACCTTAAGAAAGCGCCATTCGACACAAAGCATTAGCAAAATAAGAATTCAGCTGACGGGTGAATTAAGGATTTTATGCTGAACTAAAGCCAGCCTGATTGCCTGTACCTCCTCTTCCTGGTATTCGCGACTGTCTGTTTGCCCCCAGACGGGGTTTGGCCAGCAATAATCACTGGTTTTGCGCCCAATAATGTGAATATGTAACTGAGGTACAATATTGCCAATGGTGGCGATATTGAGCTTATCGCTATTAAAGTGCTGCTCAACAAAGCTGGCGAGCTGATTTATGCTATTTTGCACCAGGGTCTGCTGTGCCGCCTGCAGCTTAAATAACTCTCTTTGCCCCGTATCCGGCACCAGAATAAACCAGGGAATCAGTGCATTTTTATGCAGTAATAGCCTGGTGCCATTGATCTGCCCCAGTAGATAACAGTCTGCCTGTAGCTGGGGGTGCAGCTCAAATGGCATCAGGCATCACCTTTCATGGCATAGTCCAGCTGGATGATTTTAACAGACTCTGCATCCTGCCAGTACTCCGCATCACTGAGTAAACCCAGGGTTACCATTATATGTATACCTTCAATGTCTGCATACTCCATCAGATTTTTACGCAGCTCCTCAAATACACGGCCATCAACTTCTATTTCCGCGCATAGCTGTTTATCTACAAGCGTTATTTCACCCAGTAAGCGCGTGCTAGAATCCAGTTTCGGGTAGTCAGGAACCTTCTCCACCTGGAAAAAATTGATAGTAATTTTAGTGTCATGATTTTGTAAAAAAGGTTGATTCCGTATTCTTCCTGAAATACTGAGTGTACGCCCGGTTAGCTGGTCATTATGCTTAATGGCCTGCTGTAATGAGTAGAGGTGATTCCAGGTATTTACAGAAAAGCCAAGTGTTTGAATTCTGGTCATTTTGAGCACTTAATCCCGCCGCTAATGTTACCGTGATAATAGTTTAAAATGGCTGTAATGTCCGCGATATTAATACTGAATTTTAACATCTACTGCAGAGATGCCGGCGCACAACGGCTTATACCGCCCCGGTCTGTTGTGTCCGGGTGAAAAGTCTTCATACCCGATGATTTCAGTCATTGTTAAATAACAGAACTTATGCTTATATATTTGAGCAGTGACCAATGATGTTGGAGGTGTGAAATATGTCACCCTTAGAGAGCAGTAAGCCCTATACAGGGCTCGAAAGAAGGGCTATTTTTAAACGCCGAGCCGGTTTAGAACGGCGTAATCTGATCCGATACGAATCTATAGGCATTGATCGTCGCGGACATTCCGTGCGTAGAAAAGAAGATGCGCTGTTACCGAACCATATATTTTGATACCTTATTAATTATTATTATAAACCTCGATAAAATAAGTGTATTTGTCAGGATCAAACACATGTTCAGTATATGCCTGCAAAACACTCATATGCTTGCTTTCAACAGCCCAGCAATGATAAATATGATTCCATATCGGGTTACCCAGTAGATTTAATAGCGTTTTGATCGGCAGGCCTTTTAGTACTTCTTCACCAAGTAGATTTTTGCCATTTATTTTGTACCAGTTGAGAACGAGCTCATACTGACCCTTTATCTGAGCAGTCTCAGGCGACTGTTTTGGCTCAGACTCTTTATTCAAAATGGTGTTGTTTGGCTGATTTGGTTCCATAGGTCCACTAGGCTAATTTTATATTGTCCAGAATTCAGAATAATAAATAAGCTGTAGTGGGGTATTGATGTTTATCAAACAAGTATGTATTGAGAGATGGGGTCTGTTGATATAAGCTAAACAGTTTGCAGAATAATAAAAAAATTACGTGTTATTACTCATTTATATGAATGCACATGGGATAAATAATTGTTCAAACTTGTAGAATCAAGGGTAAAGCAGCTGTTCGCCTACAATCAGAATGGTTTGCTGAATGGACGGCAAATCGGCGTAGAAAAAGAAAGTCTGCGGGTTTCTCCTGATGGCGGCATCTCCCAGCTGGCACACCCCGAATCACTTGGTGCGGCGCTTACCAACCCCTATATTACGACTGATTATTCCGAAGCCCTGCTGGAATTTATAACCCCACCGTTTGGACACATTGAATCAGTACTTGATTTTTTACGTGATTCACAGACCTACGTATATCAGAAGTTACAGCAGGATGAAATTCTGTGGGCGACCAGTATGCCCTGTGTAGTGGCCGGAGAGAACAGTATTCCTATTGCCAACTACGGACGATCAAATGCCGGCCAGATGAAAACTATTTATCGCCGAGGTCTGGGACATAGATATGGCCGCACCATGCAGGTGATTGCCGGCGTACATTTTAACTACTCATTACCTGAAACATTCTGGCCGCTATACAAAGAACTACTGGAAAAAAATGAATCCGGGCTAACTGACTTTCAGTCGGAACAATATTTTTCATTAATCAGAAACCTGCAGCGCTATGGCTGGTTGATTTCCTATTTATTTGGTGCATCACCTGCAGTATGCAAATCGTTTCTGGATGGTGCAGAAACCAGTTTAAAAGATTTTGATAAAAACACATATTATCAACCCTACGCCACCTCTTTGCGCATGGGCGATATTGGTTATCAGAATAACAAGGAGAATGAAAGCGGGGTAAAAGCCTGTTATCGAAATCTGGAATCCTATGTAAAAACATTACAATGTGCAATAGAAGCCCCCTTTGCTGAATATGAAAAAATTGGCATAAAAGTCAATGGAGAATACCAGCAGTTAAACGCCAACCTGTTACAAATTGAAAATGAATATTATAGTACAGTCAGACCCAAACAGATTTTACAGGGTAATGAAAAACCCACATTGGCATTAAAAAAACGCGGAGTTCGTTATGTTGAGCTACGCTCACTAGATGTTAATGCTTTTGACCCATTAGGTGTAAATGAAACACAGTTACGCTTTATTGAAATTTTTATGCTGTTCTGTTTATTAGCAGAAAGTGAACAGATTTGTTTTAGTGAGAGAGAAGAGATAGATCATAATGAATTGCTTGTTGCTCACCATGGCCGAGACCCTGATTTAAAATTATATCGTGATGCAGTAGAAATTAAGCTGAAAGACTGGGCCAGCGAATTACTTGAGGGCATGCAGTCTGTTAGCGAACTGTTAGATCAGCATAAAACAGATAATCCCTACCAGCAATCACTACAACTGCAAATTGAAAAAATTAAAGATTCAAATCTTACGCCATCAGCACGCATGCTGGGTGAAATGCGTGATAATAAAGAAGCCTTTTATCATTTTGCAAAACGAATGTCTCAGCAGCACAATCAATATTTTAACGATTTGAAGTTATCAGAAGAACGCACCCGATTTTTTACTGATGAAGCCAGAAAATCAATACTCAAACAACAGGAAATTGAAGCGAGTGACAATATGAGTCTGGATGAATATTTACAGGACTATTTTAATCAGACATAAATCCATTATCACCCCGCATGATGCAGTTGTTAAGAACACCTTTTTTGCAGACTTATTACTGAATCAGAAATAAAAGATACTACTAATAAGCTTTAGAAAAATAGCGCCTGTAGGAGAAACTTTTCCTCTAATATAAGGCAAGTATTCTTTTCACCTGATTCATTAATATTTGTAGCTATTCAACACACGGGCCACCTGTTTTTATGAAACTAAAATATACATTGCTGGATGCTTTTACAAAAACGCCTTTTAATGGTGCGCAAATTGCTGTATTTACACAGGCAGATAATTTAAGTGAGCAACAAATGTTGCAACTTGCCAGGGAACTAAATCTCACAGAAACGGTATTTATCTCACAGTCTGATAAAACAATGTGTGATGCAAAACTGCAGATTTATTCGCCGCAGGGAAAATGTGAGTTTGCGGGCCATGCAATTGTTGCAGCATGCTATGTAATGGGTGACTCCGGGTTAATACAGGCCTCAGATGCCAGAATAGAATTTAATGATCAGCAACTGGACATCATTCTGGGGATTAAAAATCACAAGGTGCAGATAAATATTCCTGTTAGAGAGAAATATGATAAATATGTACCATCAAATCAGGAACTGGCTCAGATCACAGGTATTGACGCGCGAGACATAGGTTACCAGAGTTACAACGCGATGATATCAGGTTGCCCCCAGCCTTATTTAATTATACCGGTTAAAAATAACCAGGCATTACGCTCGGCACAGTTTCACGAAAACAAATGGCAGCTATCTTTTGTCGCTTCACTGGCAAAGCAGATATTACTCTTCACCGGGGAGCACAGCTATGAAGGCGTTAATTTTGCCGCGCGTATTATGGGAAAAAATATTGGCATAAATGAAGACCCACCGATCGGTGCTGTTGCGCCTGCATTTGGTCTGTATCTGGCCTACGGCATAAATGACTACCATCGTTCCTGCCTGATTCAACGAGGCAATGAACATTCACGCGTTAGTATTATGGAGATCAATGTTGATAAAAAAGGCCCTGATGTTGTGGGCCTGCAATTAGGTGGCCATGCCATAAAAGTAGCCGAAGGTTATTTCAGTTTACCTGATTAACTCGAATTGATACCGATGCAGCAAAAATTTGAAAAGCATATTGATGTAAAACAGTCACAAACTATTTTAGATTGCCTGAGTGTAAATACTGAATTTTCCAGACAGCAGCTTAAGAAAATCTTGTTAAATGGTGCCGTATGGATTGAAAATTCACAGGGCATCAATCGAATCCGCCGAGTAAAAAAAATACTTCATCAGGGTAATAAAGTCCATTTTTACTATGATGCGGCAGTACAGGCCGCCTATCCAGCGGCAGCTCAGTTAATTGCCGATGAAGGGGATTATTCTATATGGAATAAACCCTGTGGCATGTACTCTCAGGGAAGCAAATGGGGTGATCACTGCACTATTTATCGCTGGGCAGAGCAGCATTTAATACCACAGCGCCCGGCATTTATAGTGCACCGATTAGATAAAGCTGCAAACGGCCTGATTATTATTGCACATAAAAAATCTGTAGCGGCAAAATTTTCTACTATGTTTGCCAGACATGAAATATTTAAAAAATATAGTGCGGTGATAGAAGGCATTATGACTATTGCCGACCTGACCTGCACCAGGCTTCCGTTTGAGATTAGTACTATTGTGGACAATAAAATAGCTATATCAGAGATTTTTTCACTGAATGCAGATCTATCAGAAAACATAACTATTGTTGAAATAAGCATTAAAACTGGCCGTAAACATCAAATAAGACAACAGTTATCAGGCCTGGGTTACCCGATTGTTGGCGACAGACTGTATGCTGCGAAAAATACTGAGTCAGATCTACAGTTAAGCTCTATTGAGTTAAAATTTATATGCCCGCTTAGTTCTAAAGCGATGTTATATAATTTAACCCAGTCTAAAGATAACTAATAATCCAGCCCTGTCCTGTATAGTTACAGACCTGTACCGAACTGTTATCAGAAAATGAGGAAAACCGTGATCGTAAACGCAGACGAACTACAGCAACCCGAAGCAATGACCTTCAGCAGTGCTTTTATATACTGGTTAAAATTAGGTTTTATCAGTTTTGGAGGGCCGGCGGGACAGATAAGCATGATGCATCAGGAGCTGGTTGAAAAACGACGCTGGATTTCAGAACACCGGTTTTTACATGCCCTGAATTACACCATGGTTTTACCCGGGCCGGAGGCGCAGCAACTGGCAACTTATATTGGCTGGTTAATGCATGGCGTGTGGGGCGGTATTGCGGCAGGCGTATTATTTGTTTTGCCCTCTCTGTTTATTCTAATTTCACTTACCTGGATCTATTTATCTTACGGTGATGTACCGGCCATCGAAGGTATTTTATATGGTATAAAACCAGCGGTAACTGCCATTGTTGTATTTGCAGCCTACCGTATTGGCTCAAGAGCATTAAGAAATAATGTGCTTCGGGGTATAGCTGTTTTAGCCTTTATTGCAATTTTTGCTTTTAATATCCCATTTCCATATATCGTATTAATAGCGGGTATTACAGGTTTTATTGGCTCCCGTTTTGCGCCAGATATGTTTAGGGCGGGTGGGCATCATGGGAGCGGCAATGAAAGTTACGGCCCGGCTATTATTGATGATGATACCCCGGCCCCGGCACATGCTAAATTTAAGTGGAGCCGCTTAATTATATTTAGTGTTATCGGGCTTGTAATCTGGGCCACTGTTATGCTGCTGCTGGCCCAGGCCTATGGCTGGCAGGGCACGCTTACTCAGATGGGCGGGTTCTTTACCCGGGCTGCGCTGGTTACTTTTGGAGGTGCCTATGCAGTATTGCCCTATGTGTATCAGGGAGGTGTAGAACATTATACCTGGCTAACAGGCGCACAGATGATTGACGGCCTCGCATTAGGTGAAACCACACCCGGGCCACTGATTATGGTGGTTGCTTTTGTTGGCTTTGTGGGTGGCTGGAGCAAAGAAATTTTTGGCCCTGATGCATTGCTCATGGCGGGAGTGGCGGGAGCAAGTGTGGCCACATTGTTTACATTTCTGCCATCATTTCTGTTTATTCTGCTGGGTGGCCCCATGGTTGAAGCAACCCGGGGTGACGTTAAATTTACTGCGCCATTAACTGGCATTACTGCTGCGGTGGTGGGTGTCGTGCTTAACCTTGCGACTTTCTTTGCCTATCATGTGCTGTGGCCACAAGGCTTTGATGCAAATTTTGAATGGTTTTCTGCACTCATTGGTGCAGCAGCATTTATTGCTCTGTTCAGATTTAAAATAGGTATAGTAACAACTATTGGCGCATGTGCTGTGGTTGGTCTGGCATATTCCCTGCTGATATAGAGCAGATTTTGTGGCGAGACCGCAAAAGATATGTCGCATTCCTAATTCTGAGGTCGGAACCTCATCATATCGCGTACTCAGTGACTACGTTGGGGTGGGGACATGCCCCACCAACGCACAATATATTTAACGAACGGTTACTACGTTAACTGCCTGCAGGCCTTTTTGTCCCTTCTCAACATCAAATTCAACCTGCTGACCTTCAGCCAGGGTTTTGAAGCCTTCTTCCTGTATTGCTCTAAAGTGAACAAATACATCTTCTCCATTTTCCTGCTCAATAAAGCCAAAGCCTTTTTTATCATCAAACCATTTTACGCGGCCTGTAGTAGTAGCCATAAGTTATCTCCAAAAATAATCATTTAAATAATGCTGAAAGATGCGGGAAATACTTACGAACAGACAAGATGAAATATCGTTGAATAACCGCTGTAACTTTGCCAGCTAATAAAGTGTAAACCATAATTGAGCAAAGTAAAGCGAATGGATATGAAGTTTTTATGCATTTTTATAACGGCTGCTTAAGCTGCAATTATAAATAAATTCTCAATCTGTCCCTGTAATTATTGTGGTTAATAGCCTGGGCAGAGGTTCTCAGCTGATCGCTGCTTACAAATGAGAAGCATTAAGCTGTTTCGGCTTTTATTTACTTATCCCATTTTTTAAAGCGTTTTTTACAATAAGTTCTTAACGCTTTGTAATCATGAAAGTAGAGTTCAAATCCATCCTCGGAGGGAGCGTCATATTCGCAGTAGTCATTGGTATGCTCACGACAGATAGTAGGACGCTGCTCATAAATACCACAATCGCCATTTAGTTGAAGATGCAGGCATTTCGTTTCAACTAATAATGTCCAGCCATCTTCATCTTTATATATACGAATATTCTCGTGAGATATTTGCCATAACAAATGCTCAAAATCTGTTTTTGCTCGTGGCGTATCAATATGCTGGGTAATATAAGTGCAACAAAGAGAACCATTACAAAAACTACATTTATTTTCTGAGGTGATTTCAATATCGGGTTTAATCGGGCGGCAGACAGTCATATTAAAACCCTAAATCACGTAAATTGCCTTTGCGCTTAGTCAGGTAACTACCATCAGCCTGACGGCGTGCAAACATAACAATGCTTTGGCGAACATTTTGAGAGGCATTTTTTTCAGGGGTTATGCGTAAATTTAAGTCGTAGGCTTTATTATTATCAATACTCGCTTTGCCATCCAGCTGTAACTGACCTTTACTGCTAGTGATTTTAGCGATTAGCTGATTATCCTTACCTGGGGCTATAGACAGATCAATAAATCCCAGATCGACAGTTTCCATCAGGGTGAATTTTGCATTTTTCCAGTTAATGTCTGCGGTTACGGCTGGCAAGCCATCCGGGTTTGCTTCAAATGATATAATATTGATATTAAAAACGCCGGCTATTTCCCCCAATGGCATCTGAATCAGTTCCTGCAAAACAGCCGCATCAATACGTGCACGTACATCCGAGGCACTAAAATTACCCGCTGCTGAAAGGCGTACATTGCCAATAACATTCTGCTCTTTAATACTGGCTTTAACTTCACCCGCCAGACTGGCCAGTAATAACATAGCAGGATTAATGGACCATTCAATATTATCAATGGCTGGCTGGCCCTGCATTACAGCTTTGTCTGCACCACCATTCCATATGCTGCCATAAACTCCATAGAGCTTAATCGGAAGCTGCGTATTCTGCTCTACCAGAGATATGACTTTTGCCGCGGGTACATTGCCAAGGGTAAAGAACAGATAGGAGAATATTGCGATTAAAATATAATATCGTTTTTTCATAAGTATAAAAATTCTGTCATTGCCGACTATTTCTGCCGGAAATTACTGTCATACATGCTCAATTTATTGTTTATTTAGAAGATCGCTCCAGCGTTACCTGTACATCTACTGCGCCCTTTACTACTGATGTTTCAACTTTAACCTTACTGGCAACAATGCCGTATTTATTTTCAAGATCCGTTAGCCATACGACAATACGATCAAAATTTGCAGATTTTAATCTAATCTTTACGCCTTTTTTGTTCTGATCTATTTTTTCAATATAGGGTTTAATACCCGTAGTGGTTGCACTACGATCAGCCAGGCTGGCAATGGACTGGTTACGAGAGCGGGAGATACTACTACTACCCGCCGCATTAAGGCTTTGAATTTCTGCGGCTTTACTTTTCATCCAGCCATATAACTGACGCTGAGAGTTATACTGTTGTTGGTGGTGTGTATAGCTGGAAGTAATGGGCTCCCATATAAGCAAATAAAATAACATTATTGCCAGTGATATACCACCGGCTATTACAATATAACGTTCCCGTTGTTCCAGTGCATTAAGCCACTGGATTGCCGGGGCTAATAAGTCATCAAGTTGTTTCATCCTTTAGCCTCCAGCCTCAGACGACCACTGACGCTATCTTTTTCAACCGTGGTTGATAACACGGTTTTGATACCTGGAATAGAAGCCAGTTTGTCTTTTATTTTTTCTATGTCCTGTAAACTTTTCGCGGTTAAATCTATATCAATATAATTATTTCGGTACACCGCTGCTTTTATTTTATGCCTGTCACTTTCCGATAAAACCGGTGATACTTTAGATAATATCTGCAAAAAGCCATTTTTATTTCCAGCCGATCCACCAAATTTTAATTCATTTAAACGGCGTTCAACCCGTTTTTTCATATTCGTCATTTTTTTTGCGCCCGGCATGGCACGTTTAAATTCTTTTTCTATCTGTTTACTAAGCAGTTGATTTTTAACTTCTAACTGCGATGCAAGCATGCTGTCATAGCCAAGTTGTAATATTATCCAGATACTTGCAACTGCGGCCACAGATTTCCAGGGTTGCAACCATGTATTGTCGCCACGTTTCTGCGCGAACTCACCCTGTAATAAATTTATTGGCTGACTTTGATTTAAGTTTACGACAAAAATTTCCAGCGCATGGTTTTTATAACTTTGTGCATTAACGGTGATATCAATATCGGCTAACAGCGACTCAGCTTCAGTATCATTTTCTTTATAGTAATAACGGATAGAATCCGGGGCTGTCAGATTTTGATAGAGTAGTGCCTGTAAAATTACTACCAGGTTCTGCCGGTCACAACAATGCGCCTGAGATTCACCGGTTTTTATTAAGGCACTGTCTTCATCTAATAAGATACACCATTGTTTACTGCTGCCAGGAAGGGCGACACTATCTGCGGTAATCGTATCCACATGTATTTGTTGCTGCTTGAAAATATCCAGGGTCTGCTGAAGCAGCTTGCGTTTAATGGCAATGACTGGCACTTTACTTTCATCGGCCCTGCCAGGGGCAAAGTGGGTGTCTTCAATATCTTCTGCCAGTGAATCTTCCATTGCATAAGGTATTGCCTGTAATTGTTTACTACGATTTTTGCTGGGAATATTAACCGATTCAAGGGTGGTGTAATGGGCATCAATTAATATCGTTACTTTTTTGCCGCGAGCAATGGCCTGTAAATCTTCCAGACTGCCATGGCCGAGGGTAATCGACGGGTGCTGGCCGCCTCCCATAACCCAGTATTGCATGCTGGATTGCTGGCCGGGCTTATAATGAACAATTAGAAACTCACTCATTAATAGGTGCCCCTTGTCTGCCGAATAATGCTGGTTTTCATATCATTTTGATTGCGGTAAATCATGCTAAATAACTTTGTATTTCCAGTGCCTAGCACCGTATTTGATTGCAGTAGAAAATATTCTGAGAATGACTGTAGGCCAGTACTATCAAAATTGTTAATTTTTAATGTGTCTTTTGCATAGCGGCTAAAGTCTTCAATTTTTACAAAAGGCGCAGCATCATCCGGATTTTCGGGATCCCCATCACGATCAGCGACTATCTGCTCCCCATACCCCACCAGACTTTGAATAGAGTTTAACATTATGCTGCTGGCTGTGTTGATATTGATGCTGGTATTAACCACAGGTAGTACACAGATATAATCCCGGATCAGTTTTATTACATCATCCGTATACCCCTTCACCAGGCGTAACTCACTGGGGCTCACCATAAGTCCGTTAGCTGTGCGATAGGGCTGCTGTTCTAGGCCAATGTAATAATCAAACTCCGCACCCTGTGGCTCGCTTATATCATCAGGATCCAGCCAGTCGATCAGGCTATCGGTTAGCACGGTCTGCAGGTTGATATCCACTTCGAGATTGCCCAGAAGGGCTTTATACTGAGTTCGATACCTGGCCATTCCGGTATTGGTTTTCGATAGATTGTTTACATTAAAACAGCTCTGTAAATCCGTCAGTTTTGCGGACACTGAGCCACCCTCCACCGGGAACATGGCCGCCTGCTGGTTAAACAGGTTAATGTCTTCCAGATCATCGTATTCGTTTTGTAACTCACGATCTAATTTAAGAAGCACCATGGCAAATTCTGCCGCGTTAGCATTATAGAGCTGTGCCTGCTCATTGAGTAATATATTTTCCGTGCGACGGATGTCGTAATACAGGTGATCAACTAACGCGACAGCCAGAAGAGTCGCCAGGGAAACCACCAGCAGGGCGACAACCAGAGCAATACCCTGCTGCTTATAAAACTTAATCATTCGAGGGATACCTTGATTAATCGTTTTATTTCACCCCAGTCGCCCATAATAAGGGTAATTTCAATCGCTATGGGTGGGTCTGTCTGATTGCTGGAAGCCATCGAAGTTGCTGAAGGCCAGTCGTTTTTCCATTCGTTTTTCTGATTGAGAAAGCGTAGTTTAAGCTCCTCAATATTATTAATCAGGGTGCGCTCAACTCGTCTATCATCATCTGCACGGTCAACATGGGGCCAGTAAATACGCACTAATTTATCTTCATCCAGCAGGTAGGCGACACGTTGCAATGTGCTGCGTACCTGATTAGCCGGGTTACGCCAGCCATTGCGGGTAAAATCGACGATATGGTCTGAATCAAGTGTCGTCAGTTTTAACAGCTGCCCCCCCAGTGCATCGTGACCATTGCGGTTGCTAAGTTGCTGAAAATCAGTGGTCAGGGTGAGCATGGTCATCTGTAACTGTTGCAACCGGTTCAGTGACGCTTCGGTGCGGATTTTACTGTTAATAATCGACTGCAGGCCAGAGTAGGCAAGACCGGCTACTATGGCAAAAATTGCCATAGCAATAATGACTTCAATTAAGGTAAAGCCACTTACTTTCCTGATGCATCCCTGCTGCATCAGGGATTGCCTCCGCTGGGGGAAGGAAGTTTACTGTTCGGATTTGAAATAAAGGCCTGCACCTGAGCCAGATTTTTAGTTCGGCCTTCATCCTGGTAAATTGTAAATTTCAGGCCTCTAATATTGCCACTTTCATCACCCGTTTTTTCTATTTCCCGCGTCCAGAACCACTCAACTCCAGCCATTTCAGTTGATTTTTTTGTGTTGCCCAGATCCGGCCATGCCTTGCTAATCTGTAGCTGGGTAATTTCATTCATGGCCACGTAATGCGCCAGTGTTTTGCTCTTAAGATAGCCGGCCGAACGGGTATGGCTGCCCGATGCTTTAATAAGTGATGACAGAGCAATCGCAATAATGGCGAGAGCCACCATAACCTCTATCAGGGTGAAACCCTTTATGCGTTTATTCATCACTGAGCATTCGCCTGTATATACCCTGAGGCAAACCTTCCAGGTGCTCTTCTATATCACTGCCGGGAATGCGGATGCGTAATTCAAACGGCGGCATTAGCTCAGAACTTGATAGCAGGTAGATATGAGGTTTTATTTTTTTCAGCTCAGGCGAATTCTGAGACTGGATGTTCGATGCAGCCGTCGCTAATTTACTTTTTTTATCTTTAATTTCAGGGTCATCATCACGCGATGGCAGAATTTCTACCGGGATTTGCTCGATATATAAATCCAGCTCCAGGGGTTGCGGCAAACTTCTGGCACGTAATAGCTTATCTTTGTCGAGGTCAACCCAGAGTTCTTTTACCTCGTTATAGATCATAAACCGGTAGCCGGTTTCATAAAAACGTACGCCATACTCCTCGGCACGCACTACCGATTGCTCATGGGCAAAACGGAGAATTTGCTGCAGGCGGAGAACTTCCTCTTCGGCAAGTTCGGCATCCCCGCCGGGAGACAAATTCACCACAACAAAACTAATAGAAATACTGATGATCACAACCACCACCAGTAATTCGATCAGGGTGAACCCCCGGCACTGAGTTTTAAAACGAGGCAGACGATACTTTGACATAGTGGCAAGTTAGCGGTTAAGAACTAGTCCCAGTTGCCAATGTCGGCATTTGCTTTTTCACCACCTTCTACACCGTCTGCACCGAGAGAGTAGATATCAATTTCCCCATGCTCTCCGGGGCTTAAATATAAATATTCACGTTGCCATGGGTCTTTCTGCAGTTTTTTAACATATCCCCCCTGCTGCCAGTTACTCGGCACAGGATCTGAAGCAGGCAGGTTAATCAGGGCATCCAGGCCCTGATCGGTAGTGGGATAGGCGTAGTTATCCAGTTTGTAGATATCCAGTGCACTTTCCAGTGCCTGTATATCATTTTTTGCTTTTACAATCCGTGCATCATCGGTTTTGCCGAGAAATTTAGGGGCAACGAAAGTGGCTAAGATGCCGATAATGACAACAACAACGATAATTTCGATTAAGGTAAATCCACGTTGTTTAATAGAAGGTGTTTTCACAAATAGCTCCGTAGGGTTAGACTTTGTGGCTATATCATACCAGATGGCCATGCCTGAAATTACAATGCAATACTAAAAAAATGTAAATAATAATTATTAATTCAGTCACATATTGGTATATTTACATGGAGTAAAGCAGTACATCGACGTTTTCATGGAATAATTCAGGCTTTTTCCTGGGTTCAGTTATCCTTTTTTGGACTTTATTTAACATGACACAAGCAATTTTACCTGTATTTATATGGCCCTGGCTTCGATGCCACAAACTCTGGCTGTTACTGTTTGCACTGTGTTTTTTTATCCAGTTATTTCAACTTGAGGCGCTGTTTCGATTTGATCGTGAATTAATTGAGCAGTGGCAGGTGTGGCGTTTAATTAGTGGCCATCTCACCCATCTTAACTGGAATCACTTTTTACTCAATATGGCGGGATTAGCCATAGTCACCGTCTTCTTTGCAGGCTACCGTACGCCAGCCTACTGGAGCGGAGCACTGCTGTTTATTGCGCTGGGCATTAGTCTCGGTTTAATGCTGGATAAGCAGCTGGATCGTTATGTGGGCCTGTCTGGCGTATTGCATGGTCTGTTTATTATCGGCGGCTTCTGGGAAATGAGCCGCTATAAGGTCAGTGGCGCTGTTTTACTGCTTATTGTGGTCGGAAAATTAATATGGGAGCAGCTATATGGTGCGCTACCCGGTTCAGAGCTAGTCAGCGGAGGCCGGGTGGCGATTAATGCACACCTGTATGGCGCGCTGGCGGGTGCAGGCTATCTGCTGTTTTTCAGAAAAGCGGGTGGTGAATCAGACTGACTCAGTCTATCCTTAGAGAGTGTAAATCAGTTTGCAGCCCTTCCAGCTAACTAATTTAAAATCCAGATAATAATTTAAATGCACAGCATCAGGTTTAAAAAGGTTAAATAATAATGGCAGTTGAGAGTGTTAAGCAGCGTATTCTGCTGGTCGAAGAATCTGCAACTTTAAGATATATCCTGGTTAAGCTATTGCAGAAGCAGGGCTATGAACTGATGGCTCTGGAAACCTTTGCTGCCACCGTTGAAACCCTGAAAAACCACGGAAATAGCTTTCAGGCACTGGTAATTGGCTGGCCAAATTATAATAAACACAAAGATGTTGATCAGCTGGTTGCCCTTATGGAGGAAGAGACCAACCTGGAAATGCCTGCTTTAGTTCTGTCTCACGATGCCGACATAGATGTGCTTAACTGGATGAGTCGCCGTCGAAATACCGCACTAATACCCTGGGAAAATTACCAGGAATCGATTGAAACCCTGCAAAAATTACTGGGTCCTGAAATATCAGATGAGCACAGACTCCCCGTTATCACAATTGAAAACCCGATACGTATTTTATTTGTAGATGACTCAGTTAGTATCCGTCATTACTACCAGCGTTTGCTAAATCGAAATGGTTATATCACTGAAACAGCCGATTCCGTGCAGTCCGCATTTGAAGCAGCAACTAAACAGCCTTTTGATGTGGCGATTATTGATTATTTTATGCCAGATGAAAATGGCTATCTACTCTGCCAGAAATTACGTGATGATGAGCGAACCTCCAGCATACTTACCGCGGTTATTACCGGCACTTACCTGGATGAGGTAATAAAAGACTGTTTGCAGGCAGGCGCTATTGAATGCATGTTTAAAAATGAGGCAGAAGAATTATTTCTTTCCCGCATAGCCTCAATGAGCCGCATTATAGAAGTGCAAAATCATATTGAAGCAGAACGTGAACGGCTAGCGAGTATTTTAGAATCAGTAGGGGAAGGTGTTTACGGAGTAGACAATAATGGCCTGGTGACTTTTGTTAACCCTGCTGCATTGAATATTGTGGGTAAAAATACGGCTAATTTAATTACTGGAAAAAAAGCCACAGATGCTTTTCACTATCATGTACAGGATGATGTGCTCAGCAATGATCGTTTATATCGTGCCTATGGCAATAGTATTGAACTGAATTGCTGGGAAACGGTATTTAAACACGAATCGGGTAAACCTGTTCCCGTTGAATGCACCGTGTACCCGTTAAATATACATAACCATCAGGAAGGCTCGGTGATTGCATTTCGAGATATATCTGAACGCAAAATGCTGGAAGAAAAATTGCACTGGCAGGCCACTCATGATCATTTAACCCGCCTGTGCAACCGCCGTTATTTTGAAGATCAACTTGATTCAGAAGTCAGTCGTGTACAGTCAGGTGCAGATATGAGCGCACTGGTTTATCTTGATCTTGATCGCTTTAAATACATTAATGATACCGCAGGCCATGATGCGGGTGACAAGTTGCTAATAGAAATCGCTAAACTATTAGCCGAAAAGCTACGCACTAAAGATATTCTGGCACGCTTAGGTGGTGATGAGTTTGCGATAATTCTAAAAGATGTTGACGAAGAATCTGCACACATAGTGACAGAAACATTTCGTGTGGTACTTGAAAAATGCAGCTTCGCCTATAGTGGTGAAACTTACAATATAAATGGCAGCTTCGGTATTGCATTAATGGATATACCTGACATGACAGCAGGCGACGTGCTGGCAAACGCAGATATCGCCTGTCATATTTCCAAACGCAGCGGCCGCAATCAATCGCATCTGTATGAACAGAGTAGCGATGAAAAAAATGTTATGGGAAGCGAACTGGGCTGGTCACAACGTTTACTAAATGCCATGGAAAAAGACAAATTTATTCTGCATTACCAACCAATAATGGATCTGAGCAAGGTAGACCTAAACAATCTGCCGGCAGAAGATGGCTCAATATGGGATCAGTATTCAAGCAATAAAGATAATCACCTGCATTATGAGCTATTGTTACGCATGAAAGGCGATAATGGCGACCTGTATTACCCGGATTCATTTATACCCACGGCAGAACGATTTAATTTAATGCGCGATGTTGATCTATGGGTAATGCATAAAGCACTGAGCACTCTGGCTGAAATTCAGAAAGACAGAAGCAATGTATCTTTTTCAATTAATTTGTCAGGTCATACCCTCAATGCGGCAAACAGTTTACATAAAATAAAAGATCTTTTAAAAGAATATGATGTCAACCCACAGTCAATAGTTTTTGAAGTAACGGAAACCTGTGCCATTGCAAATTTTGAATCCGCAAGCCAGTTTATTGATGAAATGAAATGGCTCGGCTGTCGTTTTTCTCTGGATGACTTTGGTTCCGGCTTCTGCTCTTTCTCACAGTTAAAATGCCTGCCAGCTGATTTTGTTAAAATTGACGGCCAGTTTGTTAAAGGCATGGCCAGGGGTTCAAACGATAGAGCCATAGTAACTGCAATGAATGACGTTGCCCATTCGCTGGGTCGTTATACAGTCGCTGAATATGTAGAAAGCCCGGAAATTCTGCGGCTTCTTAAAATCTGTGGCGTTGATCATGTACAGGGAAATTATATATCTGTACCCAGAGAAGCGCTGGATTATGATCATAGCTGACGGCAGATTTTTTTTGAAACAGTTCTTTTGAGTGCCTTATAGCCATAAACTTTCTACCTAAAACCACTACAGATTATTAGAATCAAATAATTCTGGCAAAAAAAACTCACTCACCAGCAGCTGCTGCCCTTTTAATATAAATACAGAACGCCGCCCCCAGATAATCTCATTACCCTGATACTGCGTCCATGCATAACATCTGTGTGACGGCTTAAGCGATGTAATTTCCATGGGCTTTCGGCGCATGGAGTTATCTGCAAAAAGCACCGCACCCAGCGGCCTGTTGCCCAGCAGAACCAGCCCCCTTAATGTGCCTCGCAAACTGGATACGGGAATAATAGTACGCGCATACACTACTGGCCTGTCATCACAATATAATAAAACCTGGCGAATAATGGCGTGACTTCTCGGCCTTAGCCCCAGTGCAGATATTTCATCGGGCGTTGGGGTAGCACGTCTGCTTGATAATACTTTTACTGAAAACTGCCCATTGCAGTGATTTATTAAGCGGGCGGTTAATGACCCAGAATCAAGTAACCAGGACTTAATCTGCAAATTATGCAGCCTGGACAGGCAATGTGATTTTTTACACCAGTGTAATCGTGTGTGATATCCAGACATATAGGGTTTTTAAATATTAAAAATTGATGCTTATTCTACACTATTCTTCTGCCTGGAAAAATACGTTGGCCTCAAATGGGTGTGTTAGCTATTGATTTGGGCAACGTAATTTAACTTTATGTGGGCGCTTTATTTATCGTAGTGGTTCACATGCGATCTGAAAGTCTTTAGGAAAAGTGGTTATCAAATCGTATATTATTTAAAGGCTACCGTATTATCTTTATTGGGATCAGATGAAAAGAATAGCTGTCTTATCTCACAAAAGGTTAACAAAAATGGTTTCTTCTGTAGGAGCTAGCTTTAGCTGGCGATACTGATAACGATGCGAAGCGAGCCGATAAGCTTGTTGGCTCGCTTCGCATTGCCAGGTGAATCGTCAGCTAAAGCTAACTCCTACAGATGCTATTTTTATAAAGCTTATTAGCAGACTGCTTTATTTCTGACTCAGTAATACGAGCAACCTATTAAACCGGAATCACAACCACTTCGCCAGAGTTTGTTTTAATGCCTGCTGATTTACCGGTTTCGAAACATAATCATCCATGCCTGCTGACAGGCATTTTTCTTTATCCCCCTGCATAGAATTTGCAGTCATCGCAATCACTGGCAGCCTCTGCAGGCTGGCCTCTTTCTCATATTCACGAAATGCCTGAGTCGCAGCATAGCCATCCATTACCGGCATCTGGCAATCCATCAATACCAGATTAAAATTATGCGCCTGCTTTAAGCGATTAACGGCTTCCTCTCCATTGCTTACCACTTCAAAACTCAGGCCTATTTTTTCTAACATTTTTTTTGCAATTATCTGATTTACCGGATTATCCTCTACTAACAGCGCCCTGCCTGCAATCTGTTTCTCTATCACCTGCGTTGCTTCGCTGTTGCTCCCCTGAACTGATTCATGTGAAATTTCAAAGTCTATTTCTACCCAGAAACAGGCGCCTTTACCCTCTTCACTGTCTACGCCTAAACGACCTCGCATCATGGTAACCAGCTGCCTGACAATCGCTAATCCCAGGCCTGTTCCACCATACTTACGCGTGGTCGAACCATCTGCCTGGGTAAAGGAATTAAATAGTTTTCGCTGTGATTCTTTAGATATGCCTATGCCTGTGTCAATCACTTCCAGTTTCAGGCGCACAGCCTTTTCTGTTTTCTGTAGCACTGTGACTTTAATAGTGACCGTACCCTTTTCAGTAAATTTAATCGCATTGGTCACCAGGTTTGTAAGAATTTGTCTGATACGAACCGGATCACCCCTAATCACGGCAGGTGTTGCAGAATTCAAATCGATATAAAGTTTAACTTGTCTTTCATCTGCTTTTTGCTTAAGTAAAATAGTCAGTTCTCTGATTAAGCTGTTTAGGTCAAAGGGGATAGATTCCAGCTCCAGCTTACCCGCTTCAATTTTTGAAAAATCAAGAATATCATTTAATAGTGACAGTAAAAACTCTCCGGAATTATAGGCGATGCACACATATTCTTTCTGGCTTTTATTCAGCCCTGAGCCTTTCAATAATTGCAGAGTACCTAAAATACCATTCATTGGTGTACGAATTTCATGACTCATGTTCGCCAGAAATTCGCTTTTAGTTTTACTGGCGGTTTCAGCCATTTCTTTTGCTTTATGTAATTCTTTTTCTACCCGCTTTCTTTGCTCAATCTCTGTTGATAACTCTTCATTTAAATCTTCTGATTCATTACGTGCCTGGCTCATAAATTTAATTAAGGATTCATTATGAAAGCGCATTTCAAGCGCGTTTAAAAAACTTTTATTTATATTTGAGCCTATTTTCCCCATCACCGCCATATAAAAAATAGTGGTTATTGCTAAAATAGTAAATTCATCACCCATCATAAAAAGACGTAACGCAACAGGGAATATAACCAGAAACAGATACAGGAAATAAAGTTTAAAAATCGGCGACATAACCGACAAACCACCGGAGGCTATACCCGCCAGCACAAAGCCAAGCACTAGCTGCAGTGATGGTTCAACAGGAAACAGAAAGTAACCAGCCATTCCCCAGCCTGTGGCGGTGAGCAATATAAACAACAGATACCAGCGCCCAAAAACATCATGTACCAGCTCATCAGAGACTCTGCTACTCTGCATATAATCCATTGCCGCTCTTATCGCTGAAACTGCAATCATATATGCCGCCCATAACATGATTAAACCATGGGGCTCACTCCGCCACAGAACGAATGCCAGCAGCATGGCAACAACCAGGCTAACTATATTGCTGAGCACCGCATTTACTTCTACAAGCCGGACTTGTTCACGCCATATCTTGTGCTTATTTTTACTGCTTTCCTGTAATTCGTCTGCGTCAATCAATCCTGGCATTAGAAAGACCTGTGGTTTAAAAAATACACCCTTTATTAATAGCCGAGTTAAGTGCTAATAGCTAGCGCCTCTCTGATTCAGCCCTTACACAGTTTCATTTTCTCGGGTACAGAATGCCTGCTATGGCACATCTCCATCAGGGACATGTCGCTGCTTTTTAGCGCCGTGTCCCATGTGGTAATTCCGATCCATTCGACAGGGCAATGAACGACCCCACTCAGACTCTACTGGTCTCAATAGAGGGGCAGAGCCTGAGGTATCCTCATGAAATATAGAAAAAACCAAAAGATAAGGCAGTTTGTCCGCAAATGAACGCAAATAAAAACAACAGCATGAATAAGGCATAGAGCGCCCAGAAGTACTGCCTTTAAAATATATCTGAGAATTAACGACTTTGCATAAAACTGGCCGCACAAAAAAAAATCCGCTCATTTGCGGACAAACTGCTTTTTTGCTTTAAGAAAATATTGTTGGAGGCAAACCATAACAGTATATTTTAGCAACGAGCAAATGAAACTGGTTACTTCCACTTCTGGTTATTTTGAAACATGAACTTCTCAACCCACTTTCACATACTGCTGCGCGGAACCCACCCATCTATTGATTAAAGCCTGCACCTCTTCAGGCGATTCTTCCAGCATTTGCCTGGCTGCGAGTTTCACGTCATCCAGCAAATATTCATCCCTCACAATATCCGCTATTTTTAATTGTACTAGCCCTGTCTGACGCGTACCGAGCACTTCACCCGGACCCCGCAACTGCAGATCTTTACGGGCTATTTCAAAACCACTATTCGTCTTGCGCATAATCGCCAGCCGTTCTTTTGCATGATCACTTAATGGACTTTTAAACATGAGTACGCAATGGCTTGATTCTTTACCACGCCCTACACGACCACGCAACTGATGCAGTTGTGACAGACCCAGACGTTCGGCATTTTCAATGATCATCAGGCTTGCATTAGGCACATCTACTCCTACTTCAATTACGGTAGTTGCTACCAGCAATTGAATATCTCCCGCTTTAAATGCTGCCATTAGAGATTCTTTTTCGACTGACTTTAGCCGCCCATGAATTAAACCTACCTTTATATCCACCAACAGCTGTTTCAATTTCTGTGCTGTATCTTCTGCTGCCTGACACTGCAAAGACTCTGACTCTTCCACCAAAGTGCATACCCAATAAGCCTGCTTACCCTGTGCACAGGCTTTTTCTATGCGTGATAATATTTCATCTCGTCGCTGCTCAGGTATAACTACGGTGGTCACCGGCTTTCGCCCTGGTGGCAACTCATCTATCACCGAGTAATCTAAATCTGCATAGGCCGTCATGGCCAAACTTCGTGGAATGGGTGTTGCGGTCATTATTAACTGGTGCGCCAGTGCTGGCCTGTCTGCCTGTTTTTTTATTCTGTTTTTGCTGGTCACTGCTTTTTTTGCAAGAGCCATGCGTTGCTGCACACCGAAACGGTGCTGCTCATCTGTAATTGCAAGTGCCAGCCGATTATATTCAACTTCTTCCTGAAATAATGCATGGGTACCAACTATAATCTGCGCGTCATCATTTTTTATTCTTTGCAGTACCTGCGCTCGTTTTTTGCCTTTAACCTGACCCGATAACCAGACAACGCTTAAACCCAGAGGCTCAAACCAGTTTCTGAAATTTGCATAATGCTGCTCTGCCAGAATTTCTGTCGGTGCCATAATCGCCGCCTGCATATTTGACTCTACCGCTTTTAAGCAGGCCAGGGCAGCCACCACCGTTTTGCCTGAACCTACATCTCCCTGCACCAGACGCATCATGGGGATACCCGATTCCAGGTCTTTCAAAATAGATTGATTAACTCTATGTTGCGCCCTGGTTAATTCAAATGGCAGTGATTGTATAAATTTATAGAGCAGATGATTTTCACTCTTCAGCTTTTCAGCCATATTTTTTTGATTATTAAGTCGCAATATCTGCAAACTTAAATGCTGCGCTAATAGCTCTTCAAATATCAGACGAACCTGAGAGCCATGCCGGCCTTCAGCTAACTGACTGATATTTGCGCCAACCGGTGGGCGATGCACATAATGCAATGCATCTTCTAACGAGTAATACTCTTTTTGTTTAAACAGTTTTGTAGACAGATAATCGGGCAACAGAGTTTCACTGTTTAATAACTGCAGGCATTGCTCTGATAGTCTTCGCAATAGCAGCTGGCTTACACCCTCAGTGGTATGGTAAACCGGCGTTAACACCTCTTCAACCGGTGTCACTTTAGATTGATTTAGCTGTGAATATTCAGGATGCACTATTTCCAGTGATGCAGCCCCAAACCGTACATCCCCAAAACAGCGTAATTTCACCCCTGCAACCAATGCCTGTTGCTGCTGTTTATTAAAATAGAAAAAACGCAATATAATACTGCCCGTACCATCACTTAGATGTAGTAACAGCATGCGCCTGTGCCTGCCTTTTTTCGTAAATGCAATATTCGTATAATCAATAGTGCCTTCGAATAAAGCAGACTGCCCCTGCCGCAAAGCACCAATGGGAACAATCTGGGTTCTATCTTCATAGCGATAAGGCAGGTAAAACAGAACATCCTGTATACAATTCAGCCCCAGCTTATTCAGGCGTTCGAGCACTTTGGGGCCGACACCTTTTAAATGGCTTAAACTGTCTGAATGTGAGAGTGTTTTTATCAATGTTTTTATTGTATTTTGTCTCAGAGGCGCAGAGAACACTGAGGCTGAGCCACCCCCAAAAAGAATATTTTTTAAAAGCAAAAAGCATTTTATCCGCAAATGAACGCGAATGAACGCAAATTTTTTATTTGTGCTGCCTGCAGCGCACTACATCTTTATTAATGTTTTGCTTTAATGTGCACGAATGCACAAATTTTGCGGACGCAAGGATGCGTAGAAGCAATTATTTGCGTGTTTTGCATTCATTTGCGGACAATAAGCCTTATCTTTTCATTTTTATCTATATTTCGCAGGAATAGCTCAGCCTCTGTGGCAAAAGATAAATCTCAGCTTATAATTCCAGTACTGCATCCATTTCAACTGCTACCGCTTTGGGTAATTCCTTAACGCCTATGGCTGCACGCGCAGGATAAGGCTCGGAAAAATATTGTGCCATTACCTGATTTACGGTTGGAAAATTACTTAAATCCGTTAGAAAAATATTCAGCTTCACAACATTTTCAAATGTGCCGCCGGCTGCTTCAATAATCGCCTGCAGATTTTTAAACACCTGATGTATCTGCTCTTCTACAGAACCCTCTATCACTTCCATGGTTTCTGCTATGAGCGGTATTTGGCCGGAGATAAAAACCGTATTATTCACCCTGACTGCCTGTGAGTATGTGCCAATAGCCTGTGGCGCTTTATCTGTTGATATAATTTCTTTTTTCATAGTATTTTCTTTATATAAGTGTATTTATTGTACACGAACAATTTTCATTACTGAGGTAACCCGCCTGATCCGGCGTAATATTTTAGCCAGGTGATCTCGCCCCTTAACTGAAATAAGGAATGTAATATTGGTGGAGAGGCCATCCTTATCTTCTACTTCTACATGTTCAATATTTGCAGATTCATCTGAAATAATTGTTGCCAGCCTGGCCAGAACACCCCTTTCGTTTTGCACATACATATTTAGCTGACATGAATATTCACCACTGGAATCTGCGGCCCACTTCACATCAATCATGTTCTCACTATTCAGACGCTCATTCAAAATATTTTTACAGCCGACCTGATGTATCACCAGACCACGACCTTTACTTAACTTGCCAATAATCTGATCACCGGGTATTGGGTGGCAACATTTACCATAGGAAACCACCATGCCTTCTGTGCCCTGAATAGCCAGTGGCTGACGACCTGATGCCTGCCCGTCATCAGCCTTATTTTCATCTTCAAGATCAGCGGGAAATAACCGTCGCGCTACTAGACCTGCCGGTCGATTACCCATACCGATATCTTCAAGCAGCTGATTTAATGATGAAAAACCATATTCATCCAGTAAAAACTGATAGTTTTCTGCCGGCATTTCTTCAAGCGTAATATTTTTTTCAAGCAGCATACGTGTTAATAAACGTCGCCCCTGTGCAACAGCATCTTCTGAGCGAATACTTTTTAAATAATTGCGTATATTACTACGCGCCTTGGCGGTTACAACAAAATCAAGCCAGCCAGGATTGGGATGCGAAGCTTCAGAGGTTATTACTTCTATTGTCTGGCCACTATATAATGGTGTATCGAGTGGTGCGAATCGATGATCTACTTTACTGGCCACACAGGTATGACCAACATCGGTATGCACTGAATAAGCGAAATCGATGGGGGTTGAATTTTTTGGCAGCTTAACAATATCTCCGTTTGGCGTGTAAACATACAGCTCATCAGGAAATAAATCGACTTTTACATTTTCTAAAAACTCAACCGAATCACCTGCAGCCTGCTGCATTTCTAACAGGCCGGTCAGCCACTCACGGGTTCGACTGCCTACATCTATCTCACCGGCACCTGCGGTTTCTTTGTATAGCCAGTGTGCAGCAATACCTGTTTCTGCAAACTTGTCCATTTCACTGGTGCGTATTTGCACTTCAATGGGAATGGCATGCGGACCAAATAAAATGGTATGCAGTGACTGGTAACCATTTTCTTTTGGAATGGCTATATAATCTTTAAACTTTCCGGGAATCGGTTTGAATAAATTATGCACTGCCCCTAACACCCGATAACAGTCATCTACCGAATCAACGATTACGCGCATGCCGTACACATCAAAAATATTTTTATACGCCAGACTTTTTTCGCGCATTTTTTTATACAGGCTGTAAGGATGTTTTCTGCGTGAATTTACATCTGCCTCAATTTCAAGTTCATCTAGTCGCGAGGTTAAGCCATTATGTATTTTCTGAATAATTTCTTTTCTATGACCTGCTTCCTGCAGCATGGCATGTTCTAAAATGCGATAACGCATAGGATACATGGTGCGAAAGCCCAGATCTTCTAACTCAAGTCTGAGTGTATTAATACCGAGTCGTCGCGCCAGCGGTACATAAATATCCAGTGTTTCTTTTGCTATTCGCCGGCGCTTATCGGGGCGCATAACCCCAAGGGTACGCATATTATGCAATCGATCAGCAAGTTTAATTAAAATAACACGAATATCACGTGCCATAGCCATTAACACTTTCTGTATGTTAATCGCCTGCTGTTCTTTTTTGTTTTTGAATTTTAACTCGGTGAGTTTGCTTACACCATCCACCAGCTCTGCGACATCATCGCCAAATTTTTCAGCAACTCCCTCTTTAGTCACGAGGGTATCTTCGATCACATCATGCAGTATGGCTGCACAGATGCTTTTTGAGTCCATATGCATTTCAGCCAGAATGCGTGCGACTGAAATAGGGTGATAAATATAGGGCTCGCCGGTTTGACGATGCTGACCTTCATGTGCCTGAGCACCAAACAAATATGCCTGATATACATCCCGCACCTGATCTTCATTCATATAGTCTTCAACTATACGACAAAGATCAGAGATCAAAAAACGCGCTGGATCTTTGTATAAATCCTTTACATCAATCGAAGTTTGATCAGGATTTACAGGCATGTTCTTTATATTTCCTGACTAGATTTCTCGGCTAATTTCATCTGCTGAAATAGCCGCCGGCATCATATTCAGCTCTTCGGTTTTTTCAGTTAAAATTTCCGGGCCAACCAGACCATCTGCAATTTCACGCAGAGCCAGCACCGTTGGTTTGTCGTTATCAATTTCTACCAGGGCATCTGCACCCATGGCAATTTGACGTGCGCGTTTTGCTGCAACCAGCACTAAATGAAAACGGTTATCTACATGTGGTAAACAATCTTCTACGGTTAAACGTGCCATTCTTCTTACCCTCTATTTCAATAATTCAATTAATAAATTTTTCAGCTTACGTTCCTGCTGTAACTGTCGTAAGCGATTTGCTTTAAATATACTGTCTAAATCCTGTAGTGCGATTTTAAAATCATCATTCACCACGATAAAATCAAACTCTGCATAATGTGACATTTCATTGACTGCATCCTGCATACGCCGTGCAATAATTTTTTCATCATCCTGCGCACGATTCTGCAGCCGCTGTTTTAATGCCTCTGCTGAAGGTGGCAAGATAAAAACAGACTGCGAATCTTCAACTAGCTTGCGCACCTGTCGTGCACCCTGCCAGTCTATTTCCAGAATCACATCCAGCCCCTGCTGGAGCTGTTGCTCTACATGTTGCTGTGAGGTGCCATAGTAGTTATCAAATACCTGGGCATGCTCTAAAAATGCACCGCTATCCACCATAGATGAAAATTCATTTTTATCTACAAAATGGTAATCCATGCCATTTATTTCACCCGGACGCATGGCACGGGTGGTATGAGACACAGACACCACAATATGCTCTGTATTGGCAATCAGTTCTTTCACCAGAGTGGTTTTACCCGCCCCGGAGGGTGCTGAAATGATATATAGTGTGCCTTTACTCAAATTTACCTCAGATAAATCTCATTTCTTAAACCTGGAAAAATCAGCTGGATCAGGAAAGCTTGCGCATTCTTGTTCGCGCCCAACTGATTTTTCCAGGTTAAACCATTGCGAGCCCATTTTTATACAAAATGGGCTCGCAATGGTTTTATCAAATTCTATTACCGTAGAATAACCTATTTAGGCGGATTTATCACTGATAAATACAGGTGATCGCCGTGCACCCCAGTTTCCCGCCTTTGCCTCAAACATCCCTGGCAAATATGTTCCACAGTTTTCACAGCAGCCATTTGCATCCAGCCCCCACTGCCCCAGCTCATACCAGTCTCGCTCAATTAGCAGATGACCACACTGGTGACAGTAACTGCTACTGCCCGCCTTATCATGCACATTGCCAGTATAAACATAGCGTAGACCCGTTCGCATGGCGATTTCACGTGCCCGGCTCAGGGTCGCTGCAGGTGTTGAGGGGACATCAAGCATTTTCCAGTCTGGATGAAACGCACTGAAGTGTAAGGGTACATCCGGCCCCAGATTTTGCATAATCCATTCGCTCATTTCCTGCAGCTCAGCATCTGAATCATTATGCCCCGGAATCAGCAGGGTGGTAATTTCAAACCAGACCCGGGTTTCATGTTTCAGATAGAGCAGAGTATCCAGCACCGGCTGTAAATGTGCGCCGGTCAATTTATGATAAAATTCCTCGGTAAAGGCTTTAAGGTCTATATTGGCCGCATCCATGGCATTAAAAAACTCAATCCGCGGCTCATCACAGATATACCCCGCACTGACGGCCACAGATTTTATACCCAGCTCCCGACAGGCGGCTGCGACATCGATAGCATATTCATGAAATATCACCGGGTCATTATAAGTATAGGCCACACTGCGGCAGTTAAGTTTTTTGGCCTGCTCAGCGATGGTTTGCGGGCTGGCTTTTGATGCCAGGGTATCTATTTCACGGGACTTGCTTATATCCCAGTTCTGACAGAACTTGCAGGCAAGATTACAGCCTGCTGTACCAAAGGATAAAACCGGCGTTCCCGGCAGAAAATGATTTAAGGGTTTCTTTTCTATCGGATCAATGCAAAACCCACTGGAACGTCCATAGGTGGTCAGCACAATCTGATTATCCTGATTGGCCCGCACAAAACACAGGCCTCTCTGGCCCTCTTTTAATTTGCAGAAACGCGGGCACAGATCACACTGCACCCGACCATCTTCCAGGCCATGCCAGTATTTTGTTTTAACCGTAAAGTCGCTGTCTTTTTGCATCACAATTGTCACTGCTTATGTTATAACTACAGAGTACCTCATGGATATCGATAATGAAAAACTCTCATTCATATATTCGCCCTGCTGCTGTTGCTGGCACATTTTATGCCGACAACCCGCAGCAACTTATGTCCGATATCCAGCATTATCTACACCAGGCATCACCCCCTGAAAACATTAATCCAAAAGCTATTATAGTTCCCCATGCGGGTTATATTTATTCAGGTTGTGTAGCCGCAAGTGCCTATAAGTTACTTTTGGGCAAATCGACAAAAATCAAGCAGGTTATTTTACTTGGCCCGTCTCATCGAGTGGCCCTGCATGGTATCGCCACCACTAAGTCAGATTTTTTTGAAACCCCTCTGGGCA
>QIDK01000010.1 GCA_003228405.1 Gammaproteobacteria bacterium
GACAGGTGGCGCTGGGCTAGCCAGAGCTTAACGACAATGGAGACAGCGAAAAAAGCTAAAAATAGAACTGCAAAGTTGTGCATGAAAACCTCAAATTATTAATTTCAGCGGTGATTATCGCTTTTCTGGGGGAAATGTTCTACTGTGTAATTTGTAAGTTTATTTACAGGCTAATAATAGATAAGCCTGAAGACTTAAAGTTATCCAGAACAAAATTGTGATTCAGTCATATGAATTGGAGAAAAACATGCCACAGGTAAACCCGGATAATCTCATCTGGATTGATTTAGAAATGACCGGCCTCGAGCCCAACAGCGATGTCATTATTGAAATAGCCACCATCGTCACAGATAAAAACCTGAATATTCTGGCGCAGGGCCCAATGCTGGCGATTCATCAGAGTAATGAGTTGCTTGATGGCATGGATGAATGGTGTACAACACAGCACGGAAAATCGGGTTTAACCCGGCGGGTTAAAGATAGCAGGCTGACAGAGGCGGATGCAGAAAAGCAGACCATTGAGTTTTTAAAACAATATGTCCCCGCAGGTGCTTCACCCATGTGTGGTAATAGCATTTGTCAGGACCGTCGTTTTCTGGCCAATTATATGATAGAGCTGGAAGAATTTTTTCATTATCGTAATCTGGATGTCAGTACCCTTAAGGAGCTAGCTGCGCGCTGGGCACCGGATGTGTATAAAGGATTTAGCAAAGAGTCGTCACATCTGGCTATGGATGATATTAAAGATTCGATTGCCGAGCTGGTTTATTACCGTGAGCATGTTTTAAAGATTTAAATAATATCAAATCAAAAGCTTTAACCGCAGAGAACGCAGAGGTACGCAGAGGTTTTTATTGTTTGTGCTGCGCACAAACTAATAATTAATAAGCTTTTCTCTGCGTACCTCTGTGGTTAAAGCGTTTGATTTTATTTGCGAGTTTTGCGTTCATTTGCGGACAATATGCTTTTTATCTTAAATTTCAACCGGCGTATCAGTTCGATTTCCCCATTCACTCCATGAGCCGGGGTAGCCTCTTACTTTTTCGTAACCCAGGTACTTCAGCATCAAATATGACAACGCCGAGCGATGATGGCTCTGGCAATAGACAATAATTTCCCTGTCCCGGGTTAGCCCTAATTCATCCAGCACAGGCTGTAATTTGTCTTTACTTAGCAGGCGGTAGTTTGCTTCTGTATCCAGTGCACGTCGCCATTCAAAATGTTTTGCACCGGGTATATGGCCGGTTTTCTGTGCGTATTTTGCGGCGCCGCTAAATTCTTCAAAACTGCGTGCATCGAGCAAAGCCACTTTCCTGTTCTCCAGGTGATTTTTTATATATGCCGTATCGGCAACCACAGGCTGTGCCGTAAAATCAACGTTATATGGCTGATTTTCGGGCCTGGGTTCACGGGTGACCGCATCACTACTGAGTGGGAATTTTTCACGATACCAGGCAATAAAACCACCATTGAGTAAACTGGCTTTATTGTGCCCCATGGCATGGAGTGTCCAGATTAAACGGGCGGCTTTGCCGCCGCCTTCTTCATCGTAGGCTATGATCTGTGTATTTGCTGTAATGCCCAGCGAGTTGAGAAGTTGCGCAAATTGACCAGGCTCGGGCAAGAGCCCGGTGTAGGGCTGATTAATGCCGACAATATGGGCGTAATCTATAAATACGGCAGCGGGAATATGCGCCTGCAGGTATTGTTTGCGGGTTGATAAGTCTACAATGAGACTGTTTTCATTGTTTTGAATAGATTGAAGTTCTTCGGGTTCAATGAGCAGAGATAATGGTGGCGTATTTTTCATATTCTTCAGTAGGTTGGGCTAAGCATTTTTTGCGCAGCCCAACATTGCGGTTCTAAGGGTAATTCGTTGGGATTCATTCGGGCGTTAAAATAGTATTTTCTGCCTTCTCATTCGTCTGTAAATAATCCAGCGTGTAATGTAGCCCCCGGCTTTCTTTGCGTTGCTGGGCGCTGCGAATAATCAGGTCTGCAACCACGGCCAGGTTACGTAATTCAAGCAGGTCGGCATTCACTCGGAAATTACCATAGTATTCTTCGATTTCTAATAGCAGTAAATCTACTCGTCGTCTGGCGCGTTGCAGGCGTTTATCTGTACGCACTATGCCAACGTAATCCCACATAAACCGGCGTAGTTCATCCCAGTTATGGGATACCACCACTTCTTCATCTGAGTTAGTTACCCGGCTTTCATCCCAGGCTTTAATTGTATTCCATTTGTGGTCAGTGTTTGCATTCTGGGTAATGTGCTGTGCCGCTGCGCGGGCAAACACCAGACACTCCAGTAATGAATTGCTGGCCATACGATTAGCACCATGCAGGCCGGTGAAAGCCGTTTCACCAATGGCGTATAAATTTTCTATATCAGTCTGGCCGTGTAAGTTAGTCATTACACCGCCGCAGGTATAATGAGCTGCGGGTACCACGGGCACCGGTTCTCTGGTCAGATCAATGCCAAACTTCCTGCATCTGGCATAAATAGTGGGAAAGTGTGAGCGAATAAAGGCGGCGGATTTATGGCTTATATCCAGATACAGACAATCCACCCCCAGACGTTTCATCTCATGGTCGATGGCACGGGCGACAATGTCCCGTGGGGCTAATTCGCTTCGTTTATCAAACTTATGCATAAAGCGGCTACCATCCGGTAATAGCAGATGCCCACCTTCACCGCGCAGGGCTTCGGTTAATAGAAAAGACTTTGCCTTTGGGTGGTATAAACAGGTGGGGTGAAACTGCATAAACTCCATATTGGCAACCCTGCAGCCGGCTCGCCAGGCCATGGCAATGCCATCTCCTGTAGAGCCATCCGGGTTAGATGTATAAAGATACACTTTACTGGCACCACCGGAGGCCAGCACCACATACCGTGCCTGAAAAGTTTCCACCTGCATATTATCTTTATCCAGTACATAAGCACCGATGCAGCGGTTATGGTCTAGCCCCAGTTTTTTGCCGGTGATTAAATCCACCGCAATATGATGTTCCAGTAATTCAATATTGTCGCTGAGGCGGGCATGATTCACTAATGTGGTTTCCAGTGCTTTGCCGGTTGCATCCGCCGCATGAATTACCCGGCGGTGGCTGTGCCCACCTTCGCGGGTTAAATGCCAGGTTTTTTTGCCATCTTTATGTTTATCTGTGGTAAAGGGGACGCCTAAATCAGATAACCAGCTAATCGCATCCGGGGCGTTTTCTACGGTGAATTTCGCGGTTTTTTCATCACATAACCCACCCCCCGCATTCAGGGTGTCCTCAATATGAGATTTAAAGGAGTCATCTTCTCGTAAAACTGCGGATATGCCCCCCTGTGCATAGTAGGTGCTGCCTTCGGTTTCACGGCCTTTGGTGATGACCGCGACCGTCATATGCGCGGGCAGATTGAGCGCCAGGCTTAATCCGGCGGCTCCACCACCGATAATAAGAACTTCGTAGTGATTCGCTTGTCTATTAAGGAGTTTGTTCGACATTTTAATTGGATTCTGATGTTTTAGGGGGCTAGGTCTTTATGTCAGTATGTGAATCAGGTATTGTGCCCAATATAGTTTTAGGTTTTGGTGATGATATTACACCAAATCAGGTGATTAAACCTAAACGAACTTTATCGGCCAGAGATGGCCTAAATAAACAGGCACTGAGTAAGCAGGATGTGTCGAGTGGAGGAAAGGCCCGTATGGGCGAGCGCGAAATTGATCAGGCTCTGGTAGAGCGGGTGCAGCAGGGTGATAAAAAGGCGTTTGATATATTAGTGCTGAAGTATCAGCATCGTATTATTAAACTGGTTGCTCGATTTGTGCGAAACAACGATGAAGTACAGGATGTGACACAGGAAGCCTTTATTAAGGCGTATCGTGCGCTGAAAAACTTCCGTGGAGACAGTGCCTTTTATACCTGGATGTACCGCATTGCGATTAATACCGCAAAAAATTATCTGGTATCCGCCAGGCGTCGCGCCACAGATTCTGCGGTAGATGCTCAGGATGCAGAACAATATGATGAAGGAGACTGGTTGCGTGAATATGCAACACCTGAAAAGGAACTGCTGGCACAGGAAATTAAGCAGGTTATTCATAAGTCGATAAGTGATCTGCCGTCGGATTTAAAAGAGGCAGTCACCCTGCGAGAAATGGAAGGCTTAAGTTATGAAGAGATCGCAGAAGTGATGGACTGCCCTATCGGCACCGTGCGTTCACGAATTTTTCGAGCCCGTGAAGCCATAGATAAGCAGCTAAAACCCCTGCTAGACAGCAACAGTTAGGTGAATGTGATGAAACAACAACGAGACGAACAACTATCCGCATTATTAGACAATGCTCTGGATGAACAGCAGTTAGAGTCATTTATGCAGGATCTAAAACGTGATCCGATTGCAGATACAGAAACGACACAGCGTTACCACTTAATCGGTGATGCCATGCGTGATGAGCTGGATCAGACTTCATTTATGGATGTCAGTTCAGCGATACACCGCGCCATAGAGCATGAAGAAATACAACCCACACTTAAGGCATCGACTACTCCGGCTAAGCAGAAAGAAAAATCTGAACCATCATCATTCTTTTCGGCTACTTCGGCTAAGCAGAAAGAAAAATCTGAACCATCATCATTCTTTTCGGCTACTCCGGCTAAGCAGAAAGAAAAATCTGAACCATCATCATTCTTTTCGAACTGGTTTAAGCCTGTAGCTGGAATGGCGGTGGCCGCATCGGTCGCCATGGTAACGCTGGTTACTTTTAATAACGTGCAAAATAGTGATAGTAATAATCAGCCAGCACAGTTAGCTCAGGTGGCTCAACCTCCCGTTCAGCATGTTAATCCTGAAATTGCACGTAATGTACAGGTGGCTTCAACCCTGGACATCAGCAAAAAAACACCTGAACAGCAAAAGCAGTTAAATGATTATTTGCTACAGCATTCCGGCTATGCCATTCACTCAACCATACAGCAGGGTATGGTGCCCTATGTGGGCACAGCAGATATTGAAAAAAATCAGGAAAAGTAATTAACTATTGCACAGGGTGGGGCTGTCTTTTCTGACTCACCCTGCAGTAATAGCAAGAAATCAGGATATAATGCTACAGTCAATAAAAGAAAACAGTTTGCGTTTGGTTGCGCTTAGTTGTGCCTGTTTGCGGTTTCTTTCTGTTTTATTTTTGCTGTTCTTTTTTTCGCAGCAGGCCTATGCAGATGAAGTAGATAGCTGGCTGGACAAAATGACCCATGCCATACATCAGCAAAACTATCAGGGCACGTTGATTATTCGTCAGGATAATAAATTACAGGCGATAAAAGTAAAACAGGGAATAACAGAAAATGGCAGCTGGCAAACACTGGACTCATTAACCGGTGAAGTGCAAACCATCGTTCGTAAAAATGGCAGAGTGTCCAGTATTTTTCCCGCTAAAAAACTGGTGACTATTACTGCTGAAAGTAGAGACAAAAGCCCATTACATCCCGCACTACCCCAGGACTATCTTCAGCTTAAAAAGTTTTATGCATTGAAACTGGGAGCGCAGGACAGGGTTGCCAATAAACCTGCACAAATTGTTAAAATGATTCCCTTCGACCAGTATCGTTATGGCTATGTCTTCTGGTTAGATCAGCAAACCGGCTTTTTATTAAAGTGTGATTTAATTAATGAAAAAGGCCGAGTGCTTGAGCAGCAGATGTACAGTAATATTGAATTATTAAAAAATGCTCCTGAAAGTTACATTGATGAGAAGCAGTTTGCTGATTTTGAAAAAATTTATCTATCAGAAAAAAACAATGTAAGTGCTAGCAACTGGCAGGCAAAAAATATTCCGCTGGGTTTTGTTCTGACACGATCTGTGAAAACACAACAGTCTTACCATATGGTATACAGTGATGGTATGGCATCAGTGTCGGTATTTATTGAGCCAGACAAAAAACTAAAGCAGCCGGTTATAGGGCAGTCCAGTATGGGGCTGGTCAATGTGTATAGCGCATATGTGAATGATAATTATATTACGGCAATTGGTGAAGTCCCCGCCTCCACGGTACAGATGATTGCCCAGTCAATGCAATTTATTAAATGATTGAAGAAACCGCATTAGTTATTGATGTAAAAGGCAGCCAGGCTCTTTTGCAAACCCAGCGCAAATCCACCTGCCAGACCTGCTCAGTTAAAGCGGGCTGTGGTACTGCTACATTAGCAAAAGTAGTAGGCAGGCGAAGCACTCAGTTTGCGGTAGACAATACCCTTGATGTGCAGCCAGGGGATAGCGTTATTGTCGCAATTGATGAAAATGCACTGGTGCAGGGTTCCCTGCTGATTTATTTATTACCACTAATTGTTATAATGGCGGCAGGCATGCTGGCAGAGTTTGTTTTTAACACTGAAATCATCACCATACTTTCAGCTGCGGCAGGCTTTGTGCTGGCAATGATACTGGTGCGTTTATTATTGTCCAGCAGTGGTTTAAAAAACACTATTCAGCCCCATTTAATAAGACGAGTTTAGGCCGGCATTCATTTTTTCCTGCTGGCTACATATTGCGGTAAATTTTATGCAGATAATCAGATACACTTTTTATACCCTTGTTTTACTTATAACCAGTCTGTCACTGCAGGCCGGGTCACTGCCGGATTTTACCGAACTGGTCGAAGAAAATGGCCGCGCTGTGGTCAATATCAGCACCCGCCATAAAATTTCAGCATCCCAGCATCCCTGGGGCAGGCTAAAAGACGAGCTGGGGGATAATCTACAGATTCCGGAAGGCTCACCATTTGGTGACCTGTTTAAGCGTTTTCTAGGTGAAGGTGAAATACCTCAACAGCCCCGGGATTCTACCTCCCTGGGTTCAGGTTTTATTATTTCTGAAAACGGCTTCATTATTACCAATCACCATGTGGTTGAAGGGGCGGATGAAATTTTAGTGCGCCTGAGCGATAAGCGGGAACTCCCGGCCAGGCTGATTGGTAGTGACAAGTTTAGTGATATTGCGCTACTCAAGGTAGAGGCAGAAGATTTGCCGGTGGTAGAAATTGGTAATTCAAGTGATTTGCGAGTGGGTGAGTGGGTGCTGGCGATAGGTTCCCCCTTTGGCTTTGATCATTCGGCCACGGCGGGTATTGTCAGTGCCAAGGGTCGTAGCCTGCCGCGGGCAAATTATGTGCCCTTTATACAGACCGATGTGGCGATTAATCCGGGTAATTCCGGTGGCCCTTTATTTAATCTGGATGGCAAGGTAGTGGGTATTAACTCGCAGATCTATAGCCGCACAGGAGGGTTTATGGGGCTGTCATTCTCTATTCCTGTTGAAGTAGCAATGGACGTAGTGAATCAGCTTAAGCAGTCAGGTACGGTTAGCCGGGGCTGGCTGGGTGTGTATATTCAGGAAATTACCCACGAGATTGCACAGAGCTTTGAGCTGGATAAACCGGTAGGGGCCCTGGTTTCACAGGTAATTGCGGGCAGTCCAGCCGAAAAATCAGCTTTTAAAGCAGGTGATGTGATTTTATCCTTTAATAAAAAGCCCATACTGGATTCTTCCGATCTGCCACCATTGGTAGGGCGTGTGCGGGTGGGTTCTAAAGTTCCGGTACTCATACTTCGCGATGGCAAAAAGAAAACCCTGATGGTGACCATTGAAGAGCTACCGTCTGAAGATAAACCCATTGCCGCCGCAAAAACCAGGCCCGCTAAATCTAACCGTATAGGGGTGGAAGTGGTTGATCTGGATGCGGAGTCTCTGCAGGACCTGGGTCGAGGCGTTTTGATCAGAAAAGTAATACCGGCAGGTCCCGCTGCCCTGTCTGGCCTGATACCCGGTGATGTATTATTGCAACTTGACCGCAAAAACATAAAAAATGTGGCTGATTTCCGTAAAAAAGTTGCCAATTTGCCCATAGGCCGTATGATTCCGGTTCTGGTTCATCGCCAGGGGGCAGATCAGTTTATTGTGATGAAGATTTCCGACAGCGAGTGATTGAATTCACTGTCTTTTCACGTCACAGGTGCCATCTGTGCGAAGACCTGATGCAGCAGTTAATTCAGCTGCAGCAGGCGCATGATTTCAAAATCACTGAAATCAATGTAGATTCCAGCCCCCAGCTAATAGAACAGTTCGGTTCACTGGTACCGGTGGTTACCTGTGGTGACAAACCCGTTTGTCATTATTTTTTAGATCAGGCTGCAATATTGCAGATACTGAAGGCGTAACCCGGAATAATAAACCCGGCTACGCGACCTACTTGAGAATTTTAAGATTACAACAAGCATGCAAAACATTCGTAACTTTTCCATTATCGCGCATATCGATCATGGTAAATCAACTCTGGCAGATCGCTTTATTCAGACTTGTGGAGGCCTTTCAGAGCGTGAAATGGAAGCTCAGGTGCTCGATTCTATGGATCTGGAACGTGAGCGAGGCATCACCATTAAAGCGCAGAGCGTTTCACTGGATTATAAAGCCAAAAATGGTGAAACCTATCAGCTGAATCTGATTGATACCCCCGGACATGTCGATTTCTCCTATGAAGTTTCCCGCTCACTACAGGCCTGTGAAGGTGCCTTGCTGGTAGTGGATGCCTCCCAGGGCGTAGAAGCCCAGAGTGTGGCAAACTGTTACACCGCCATCGATTTAGGGCTGGATGTGATGCCGGTGCTCAATAAAATTGATTTGCCCGCGGCAGACCCTGAGCGGGTGGCTCAGGAAATAGAAGATATTATTGGCATTGAAGCGACCGAAGCTTGTCAGGTTAGTGCCAAATCCGGCCTCGGTATTGATGAGTTGCTGGAACAGCTGGTTGAAACCATTCCCGCACCGGAAGGAGACCCGGATGCTCCCCTTAAAGCACTGATAGTAGATTCCTGGTTTGATTCCTATGTCGGTGTGGTGACCCTGGTACGCATCGTAGATGGCTCAATCCGCAAAGGCAGTAAAATGCAGATTATGTCAACAGGCCGAAGCTATGGTGTTGATTTTTTAGGTGTTTTTACCCCTAATCGTCAGGACACAGCCACACTGGAATGTGGTCAGGTGGGTTATATAATTGCGGGTATCAAAGAAATCGACTCGGCCAAAGTAGGTGATACCATTACCTTACAGGATAACCCGGCAGAAGAACCGCTGGCGGGTTTTAAAGAAGTTCAGCCACGGGTTTTTGCAGGCATGTTCCCGGTAGAAGCGGATGATTATGAAAATTTTCGCGATGCACTGGATAAACTCACACTGAATGATTCAGCATTGCAGTATGAGCCAGAAACCTCATCCGCATTAGGCTTTGGTTTCCGCATTGGATTTCTTGGCATGTTGCATATGGAAATAGTGCAGGAGCGACTGGAAAGGGAGTATGATCTGAGCCTGATCACCACCGCCCCAACGGTGGTTTATGAAGTAATGAAAACCGATGGTGAAATAATACAGATTCATAACCCGTCAGATTTACCAGAAGTAAACTACATCGAAGAAATTCGTGAGCCAATCATTCAGGCAAATGTTCTGGTGCCCCAGGAATATGTGGGCAATGTCATCAGCCTGTGCATTGAAAAACGTGGCGTGCAGACGAATATGCAGTATATGGGGTCTCAGGTGGCTTTAAGCTATGATATGCCCATGTCAGAAGTGGTACTGGATTTCTTTGATCGCTTAAAATCAGTGAGTCGAGGCTATGCATCGTTTGATTATGAATTCAGGCGGTTTCAGGAAGCAAAACTGGTAAAAATCGATATACTGATTAATTCAGAAAAAGTGGATGCGTTAGCGGTTATCGCTCATGCAGACGTATCCCAGCGACGAGGCCGGGAAGTGGCGGATAAAATGCGTGAGCTAATACCCCGTCAGATGTTTGATATCGCTATTCAGGCGGCTATAGGAAGGCAAATTATTGCACGCAGCACGGTAAAAGCACTGCGCAAAAATGTAACAGCAAAATGTTATGGCGGTGATGTTAGCCGTAAGAAAAAACTGCTGGAAAAACAGAAAAAAGGCAAAAAACGCATGAAGCAGTTTGGTAAAGTGGAAATTCCGCAGGATGCATTCCTGGCCGTATTAAAGGTAGACAGTTAAGCGGCAGTAAACAGTAAATAATTATAAGTAAATAAAAAATAACCCGTTATTCCAGAATGCTTCCATCCAGGCTGCGTGCACTGATCCAGGACAAAGTCACTGAATATAACCTGAAAAGCACAGCGGAATGACAAAGAATAGAGTATTAAGTTAGCTATGAATATCACATATGATTTTGCATTTTATCTTTTAGTCGGAACCGTTCTTACCGGCATTGTCTGGCTGTTTGATGTTATTGCGCTGGCGCCTCGTCGAAAAATTAACAACCCTCATGAATATAGCGGTGAATCTATTCATGGTACTACAGGCAGTAAAGAACCGATCGTGGTCGAATACTCCAAATCTTTTTTCCCTGTACTGCTTATCGTGTTTTTACTCAGAGGTTTTGTTGTAGAACCCTTTCGTATACCCTCTGGCTCAATGATACCCACGCTGTACATAGGTGACTTTATTCTGGTGAATAAATTTGCTTATGGCATCAAAATGCCGGTGTTTAATAAAATACTGTTTGAGGTAGAAAAACCCAAACGCGGAGATGTGGCCGTATTTAAATACCCGCGGGATCCATCAGTAGATTATATAAAGCGGGTAGTTGGTTTGCCAGGTGATCATATTGCATATTACAACAAAATGCTCTATGTAAATGGTAAGAAGATAGATCGTAAACACATTGGCGAATACAATGGCCCGGGTGAAGAAAATATCGCCATGGAATATGTAGAAGATCTACAGGGCATAGAACACAATATTTTAATTATACTCGGGCGCTCAGGCCTGGATGCGGAATACATAGTGCCCGAAGGCCATTACTTTATGATGGGAGATAACCGGGATAATAGTAATGACAGTCGTTACTGGGGTGTAGTGCCTGAAAAATATCTGGTGGGTAAGGCCTTTATAATCTGGATGCACTGGAATAGTGGTGTTGGTTTTAATCGTATTGGTCAGTCAATCAAATAAGGTGTGATGGGATGATAAGAAAACAATCAGGTTTAACCATGATTACCTGGATGGTGATATTGGGATTTCTTGCGATTCAGTCTGTTTTTGCTTTACGAGTAGTTCCTGTATATATAAATTATAATACTGTAAAAACTATTATGAATGAGTTACCAGAAAACAGTGCTGTAAAAGGCGTCTCGGGAAAAAAACTTAATAATATCTTCAGGAAACAGCTAAGAATGAACAGCCTTTATGATCTGGCTAACGATAAAGAAGCCTTTAAATTTAGTAAAATTAAAGGTGGTTATAATATCGCATTACACTTTGAAGAAAGGGGGCCGATTTTTGGCAATCTGGAATTTGTGGTAACCTTCGATCACCAGGTGGATGTTATTACCAAATAGTTCAGTAACTATTCAGCTCGCCCCTGTGTGACTTTATATCTGTGTTAAAAAAGGATGTTTACATATGTAAGTTCACATTTTTTGGCCTGGTATAAAGCCATACAGGTGCAGGCTGAACAGTCCAGTATTTTTTGCCAAATAGTTATATAATTCATAGATGCCTTATGCCTAAAACACCTGATTTAGAGAAGCTGGAGCAATCTTTAAACTACCAGTTCCAGCATGCTTATTTATTAAAAGAAGCTCTTACTCATAGAAGTGCCAGCTCAAAAAACAATGAACGGCTGGAGTTTCTGGGTGACAGTATTTTAAATTTTGTCATTGCAGCCGATTTGTTTCAGCGTTATCCGACATCACACGAAGGTGATTTAAGCCGATTACGCGCCAGCCTGGTTAACAAAGAAGGCCTGTTTATTGTTTCTAAAAACCTTAAGCTGGGTGATTATCTGATATTGGGCAGTGGAGAGTTAAAAAGTGGTGGTTACCGCCGTAACTCTATTCTAGCAGATACGGTCGAGGCTATTTTTGGTGCAGTTTATTTAGATAGTAATTTTGAAACCTGCCAAAAATTAATATGCCAGCTGTATCATCATCAACTGGAAAATATTCCGGATGCAGACTCACTTAAAGATCCCAAAACAAAACTTCAGGAATTATTACAGTCAAGAAAGTATGGTTTGCCAGAATACAAAGTAATAGAAATTCTCGGCCAGGCGCACAACCAGCAGTTTAAAGTAAGCTGTGAAATCAGTAAACTGCAGTTAACGACAGAAGGTAAAGCCAGTAATCGACGCAAGGCTGAACAGCAGGCGGCTGAAAAAATAATTGAATTAGTTTTGCTAAAGTTCGAGAAGAAATCAAAATGACAGAGCAGTCTTTTAAATGTGGATATATCGCGATTATCGGTCGCCCAAATATGGGAAAGTCTACGCTGCTTAACCATATACTGGGTTTGAAATTAAGCATTACCTCACGTAAACCACAAACGACTCGACACCAGATTCTGGGTATAAAAACGGTAGAAAGCGGGCAGTTTATTTTTGTTGATACACCGGGTATTCACAGCGGTGGAAATAAAGCAATTAATCGTTATATGAATCGTGCAGCTAGCTCAGTTATTCATGATGTGGATGTGGTTTTGTTTTTGGTGCAGGCGTTAAAATGGACTGATGAAGATCAGCTGGTATTGAAAAAACTACAACAGGTGAATGTACCCGTTGTATTGCTGGTTAATAAAGTGGATAAGGTGAATAATAAAGATCAGTTGCTACCCTTCATTAGCGAAGTCAGTGAAAAATATAATTTTGCAAATGTAATACCAATATCGGCAACCCAGGGCGATAATGTTCAGCAGTTAGAAGATTATATATTAACTCAGCTACCTGAAGCCCCGCCATTTTTTAAAAATGATGAATATACAGATCGGAGTACACGTTTTTTAGTGGCAGAAATTATTCGTGAAAAACTGGTTAGAGAGCTTGGTAATGAGCTGCCGTATCAGACAACTGTAGAAATTGAGCGTTATAAAGATGAAGAAAAAATCACCCGCATACATGCTCTGATTCTGGTGGAAACCAAAGGCCAGAAAATTATAGTGATTGGTGATAAAGGTGCGCGGCTTAAAAGTATCGGCACCAGGGCGCGCAAAGATATAGAGACACTGATTGATCGGAAAGTGTTTTTACAGTTATGGGTAAAAGTTAAATCTGGCTGGTCAGATAGTGAAGCCTCACTGCGTAGTCTGGGTTATGATGCGGATTGATTTTTTTATAAAAGAACAAATAACAGGAAAACACAAATGAACGCAAACACATGCAAATAAAAATATTTTTGTGCAGTGTGCCGAAGGCATGCAAACCAAATAATCACGTTCATTTGCATTCATTTTCGTTTTCTGGTTAGTTTTTTATCCTGTGCGCATTCAAGATCAACCCGCCTATATTCTCCATCATCGCCCCTTCCGTGATACCAGTCAGATTTTAGAAGTTATCACCCGTGATCATGGCCGCCTGTCATTAATGAGTCGTGGCAGCCGAGGGGCTAAATCCCGTTTAAAAAGCATACTGCAACCCTTCAGGCCCTTAATTGTAGGCTGGTCAGGCAAGGGTGAAATGCCAACACTCACCAGTGCAGAACCGCAGGCAGTTAAAGTATTAACATTAACGGGTAAAGCACTGCCCAGTGCTTTTTATATCAATGAATTAACCATAAAACTTTTGCATAAGCATGATGTGCATGAAAGTATTTACCAGCTTTATGAATCTATTATTAGTCTGTTAGCCGAAAAACATGAAATTGAACCAGTACTTAGACTGTTTGAAAAACAGTTACTTGAAGAACTGGGTTTTGGTTTAAATCTGGCGGTAAATGCAGAAAGCGGAGAAGCAATTATAGCTGATGAAACATATGCATATTATCTGGAACATGGCCCGGTTAATGTGTCATCAGTGCATGATGATTCCTATATCCTGAAATTATCGGGTAAAAGCCTGCTGGATTTAGATTCTAACCGTCTTGATACTGAGCAGTCGCTTAAAGATGCAAAGCGGTTGATGCGATCTGTATTGCATTTTTATCTGGATGGTAAGCAGATTAAAAGTCGTGAGCTTTTTCGATAATGAGCTAAATTTTACATAGAAAAAAAGCAGGCCTTCATCAGACAATAACAACCATCCCGGCTAAGGCTGAAAATATTCATGCCTTAAGTCCATTCAATAAAGAACTACTATTAGTCTGATTGCCCTGGGCATTATAGGTTTCATTTTGCAGTTGGCTACGGCCACTTAGAATAGAAAGAATATCCTGATTTATCTGGCTACACCTGGCTATCAGATAACCATTGGTTTCATTTTGTAGTTGGCAATCGGCAATCACTTTTCGGGTGATTTCCCATTGGCTAATAAGTGTCAGGTTGCGGCTGTTTTCAATAAAAAAACTGAAATTTTTATCGGGGCAGTGTGTAGCGCGTTGCTGGTCTAACTGCTCCAGTTTATCCAGCAGCTGCTGCTTTTGTATTGCCAGCTCGCTTAGCTGTTCAAATTCATTATTATCCAGTGCCTGTTTTTCCAGTTTTAAACAGTCCAGTAGCTTCTGACTTTGTTGCTGAATATCGTGTAAAAGAGAGAGTAAATCAGTCATATTAGACTCCGGTGGTTTATTCGAGCAGGGATTGTTCCAGGTTAATCAGGTTTTCAGCTATTTTTTCAGGGTCTAATGGGTAATTACCATTGGCTATTTCCTGTTTAATGGCTTCGACTTTTGCACGGTCAACGACGGACGCCTCTTTCAATTGTTGCGCCAGGCTCGACACCTGTTGCGATTCCTGCGACAGGCTAACCGTGTCTTCTGAGCTTACGCTGCTCGAAGAGCTGTTGTCAGAACGGCTTTCAGGCTGGGTTTTCCTGGTATTGCTGTTAATAGATTCTGCTGTGGATCTGCCAAGTGGGTTAACAGGGTTGGTCATTGCTCTCTCCGGGTTTTACTCTCTCACATTTTATATCGGCCATCTTAAAGATAACTTTAGCATTAATTTATGCTAACAACGCCGGCTTCCTTGACGATACCTTCAACGATACGTTTTGAAGATGTGTTTTTAACTCTTATATGATCACCTCTGGCGCCACTGCTCATTGCTGTTCCAGTCATTTTAACCGAAAAACCTGTATTTTCGGCCACAATCGAAACAAGTTCGCCTCTTTTTACCAGTGTAGGCGATGTTACAAAATTAGCACTGACTATCTGATTCTGGTATAGGCGACGTTTGAGTTGCTTACCAATCAGGTTTTTAACATCGGTAAAATAACCATACCTTAAGCGACTTAAGTCTTCTTCAACCGCAATCAGGTTGTCTTTTTTCAGTATATGGCCCTTATTCAGTGGCTCTATAGTCTGGATGACTTTTCCATATAATTTGATGTTTGCGCTTAAATAAACGGTCCAGGGGCTGGTGCTATTGCAGCGTATGTGCACGGTGGTTTTACCTGAAAATCGGCTGCCCGGGGCAAGTGTTGTGGTCAGGGGCACGTTGCATTGTGATAATCTGAGCCTGGGATCGAGCTGGCTCATCTGTATGGACGTGCGGGAAAACCGTGATTTCTCAATATTGGCGTCAAGAAACTGTCTGCCTGTATCGCTAATGTCTTTATGCTCGTGAAGGCTGGGTTTAGATGTGACTTGTGCCTGTATTGAGCCAGTTTGCAGGCTGGCGATAATAAGAAACAGGCCAGTGCACGCGTATTTTTGTAAGTCTGCAGAAACGATATTCATGACAAATTCACCCCGTTAAATAACTCATCTATATGGCTAAACAGCGGTTCACTGTAACCATCCATTACAACAATTTTTTGACAGGTGGCTTTTACCTGTCTCGATAATGATAATTTAGCAATTTCTTTGCCAGTTTTATGAACCTGAGTTTGGGGAGGTTCTATTTTGTTACGAGTGTCGGTTCAGTTTGCAATGGTTCCTGTTTATTTAATGCAGCCCAGTCTGCAATAAATAGTCGGGTATGAACCTCTCGCTATTTAATAAATGTCAGGGTTTGCGGTTATTTACTAGCACTTCATTCTATATAGGCTAGTATCCTTATTAAGCCATATTCTGTTCTGGTGAAAAGAGCGGTTAGATGCTTCAGATGTTGCAGGAGAATTTACAAACGCTTAATAAAATCTATAGTTCACACATAGGTGATATTCGGGGTTTGCTATAGACCAACGATTAAGACAAAAGTCTTGGGAGTCATAATGGCAGGTGTTTTAGACAGTGTTGATAGCCGTACCCAGCTAGCAGGTCATAATCGGCTAGAGCTATTGCTGTTCAAACTTCAGGGGAAACAGCTGTATGGCATTAATGTTTTTAAAGTGCAGGAAGTTATTCGTTGCCCCAAACTCACTCGTATGCCCAAATCTAATAATAAAGTTGTGGGGGTTGCGCATTTAAGACAGCGAACCATTCCAGTTATCGATTTAGGCCTGGCCATTAGTAATGACCCCATAAAAGACAGGGAAAATAGTTTTGTAATTGTGACTGAGTACAACCGTTTCATACAGGGTTTTATGGTTGCGGGGGTTGACCGCATTACTAATATGAACTGGAAGGATATTTTACCACCGCCTAAGGGCAGTGGCCTGGAAAGTTATTTAACGGCAGTCACTCATCTCGAAAATGAAATGATAGAAATTATCGATGTGGAACGTGTGTTTGCAGACATTATGGGCTCTAACGAAGAAGTTTCAGATGATGCACTTGAAGCTGCATCTAACTTTAATGAAGAAAAACCCAGACATGTGCTGGTGGTTGATGACTCGTCGGTTGCACGTAATCAGGTTAAACGGGTGTTAAAAAAAGTCGGCATAGAATGTACCCTGGCAAATGATGGCCAGGAGGGTTTAGAGTTGCTGGAAAAATGGGTTGAAGATGGCACTCCGTTAGGTGACAAAATCGCACTGATTATTTCAGACATTGAAATGCCCAGAATGGATGGCTATACACTGACGACTAAAATTCGCAAAGACCCTCGAATGCAGGGCATTTATGTCATGCTGCACACCTCATTAAGCGGTGTGTTTAATAATAATATGGTTGAAAAAGTGGGGGCGAATCACTTTATTCCCAAGTTTAAACCGAATGAGCTGGCACATACGGTCATTAATATTATAAATAATAAAGATCCAGCAGAGGGAATTGAAGAACTTGCAGATGAATAAATTTAAAAATAACTCTTCAGTTCATGCACCAGCCTGTAGATAGTAGCAGAAAATATTTGTGTTAAATGCATTGATAATTTATGCCTCAAATTATGAGGTGGACATAATGACATATGGCCGTTAGTTTTTCTCCAGACGAATACAGAAATTTTCAAAGCTTTCTTGAAAAAGCCTGTGGTATTGTTCTTGGAGAGAACAAACACTATCTGGTTTCCAGCCGTCTTAACCGCCTGATGCAGGAGCATGATATCCCGTCATTACAGGAACTGGTTGATACACTGAATAAACGACTTAATTCTAAATTACGCACCCGGGTCATTGAGGCCATGACCACCAATGAAACCCTGTGGTTTCGTGATACCTATCCATTTCAGATATTACACCAGACTATTTTTGAAGATTATAAACAGCAGCGGAAAAATGCAATCCGCATCTGGTCAGCGGCCTGCTCCAGTGGTCAGGAGCCTTATTCAATCAGTATGGTGACTGATGAGTACGCCAGAAGAAATCCTGGTTTTAAAGTAGAAATTACCGCCACGGATATATCCCAGGAGATACTTGGTGAAGCGAAACTGGCTAAATATGATGCACTGGCCCTGGCCAGAGGTTTATCAGAAGAACGTAAACGCCAATATTTTTCTCCGGTAGGTGATGAGTGGCAGGTAAATGCCAATATTCGCAGCCGCATTAATTTTCGTGAAGTTAATTTATTGCAGAGTTACATATCCTTAGGTAAGTTTGATGCCATTTACTGTCGCAATGTACTGATTTATTTTTCAGCAGAATCCAAATCAGATATCCTTAACCGTATGGCCGATGCCCTGAACCCTCAGGGCTTTTTAATGCTGGGCGCATCTGAATCTATTGCTCAGTACTGTGATCGTTTTGAAATGGTACGGGTCAGTGTCGGGGTTGTTTATCGGCTTAAACAAATTTAAGTCAAAAGTCATAAGTCATAAGTCATAAGTCGTAAGTCGTAAGTCAAAAGAAAAGCCAAAGCCAGCATCAAAAACAAAATATTAGTTATCCACAGGAGAGCGCGCTTTTGACTTACGACTTACAACTATCTTCACCATTTCCATTTCCCTTTGCCGTTTGCGGCAACACTTGCCATTTCCCGGTAAAATTTGCTCCCTGATTTCCCCTAACTTATTGAAAAACAAGATAAAGATAACTTGGCATTAGCCTTGCAATATGTTCTGCAAGAGGAGAAATCAATGCCGGTTAATTTTGAAAAAGCTTTTGGGGTTCATGAAAACGCGCTGTTGTTATTTGAGCGTCGCACCCAGTTATTATCTGAAAATATCGCCAATGCAGATACTCCCGGATATAAGGCCCGTGATATAAATTTTAACCAGGTTCTGCAAAATACGCGCAATCAGGCAGCAAAGATGAATACCACAAACAGCCGGCATATCAGTATGTCGCAACAGCAATTTGCACAGGATGTTCAGTTTCGAGCAGTAGAGCAGAGTGCGGCAGATGGTAATACCGTGGATATGCAGAAAGAAAAAGCAGCTTTCGCAGAAAATTCTATGCGCTACCAGCTTACGATGAATATTTTATCGCGCAAAATTAAAGGGCTGAAAACAGCGTTTAGAGGAGACTAATAAATGCGTTTAATTTCAGGATTGATGAGAAAGTTATGTGGAAAGATAACCATTCGCTGTTACTCAAAAGCGGGCTCTCCTTAGAGAGATGACATCTGGTTTTTACTATGACTTTTCTTTTGACTAATGACCCATTAACAATGACGTTTTTTTATATCAGGAGTAAATAATGTCTGTTTTTAAAGTTTTTGATGTGGCCGGTTCAGGTATGAGTGCACAAATGCTGCGCTTAAATACCGTGGCCTCAAATCTTGCCAATGCTGAAACTATTTCAGGAAATGAAAAAGATGTATATCAGGCGCGTCATCCAATATTTGAAAGCGTCATGCAGGAAATGGCTAATTCAGATGATGTGGCGATGGTAAAAGTGAGTGGCATTATGCAGCAGCAAACCGCCGCTATTCCACAGTATCGGCCTAACCACCCATTAGCCAACGATGAGGGTTTTGTTTTCAGCCCTGATATTGATGCGGTTGCTGAAATGGCCGATATGATTTCTGCATCGCGCAGTTACCAGAATAATATTGAAGTACTAAATACGGCGAAAGAAATGATGTTAAGAACATTACAAATGGGGCAGGGTTAAGCAATGGATATAAATAGTTTCGAAAATATACCGGGTTTACGCACCATTATGGATTCAGATAGCGGTGAAAAAAATCGAACCGAGCTGGGTCAGAATGAGTTTCTTAAATTAATGACTACTCAGCTGGCTAACCAGGATCCATTTAAGCCAATGGAAAACGGGGAGTTCATGGGGCAGATCGCTCAGTTCGGTACGGTTAATGGTATTAACCAGTTATTAAGTTCATTCCAGGATCTGGCGAGTAACTTACAGTCATCACAGGCATTGCAGGCTTCCAGTTTAATTGGTCGTCAGGTATTAGTGAATCTTGATCAGGGTTATTTACCTCAGAACGGTTCATTGCTGGGAGCGGTTGAGCTGGATTCAAGCGCCACGGATGTTGCGGTCAATATATATGATGTCAGTGGTGAAGCTTTAGGCCGGGTCGAGTTAGGTGCACAACCCGTAGGCCAGTTGCAATTCAACTGGGATGGAACCACATTCGGTGGGCAACGAGCACCATCGGGTCGTTATCGAATAGAAGTCGAAGCCAGTTTTGGTGGCACCACAGAAATACTCATGCCCCAGGTGTTAGATCAGGTGCGCAGCCTGACTCTGGGTGGCCCGGGGCAGGAAATGCGAGTTGATTTAGCCAATCTAGGAACCGTTAGTTTTAATCAGGTTAATCAGATTCAATAGTTAGATTTTTATGAATCATACAGACACTTTAATACGAGGAATTTAGCATGACATTTAGTACTTCACTTAGTGGTTTAAACGCTGCATCTGCCGACCTGGATGTGACCAGTAACAATATAGCCAATGTAGCGACCAATGGTTTTAAAGGTTCGCGTGCAGAATTTGCGGATGTGTTTGCAGCATCTCCTTTAGGTACTGCTGCTAATGCAATTGGCTCAGGTGTTCAATTAGCCGCTGTATCGCAGCAGTTTGGTCAGGGCAATTTGAACTTTACTGAAAGCACACTGGATATGGCGATTACCGGAGAAGGTTTTTTTGTTTTAAAACCTGATCAGACCAGTAATGAGCTTACCTTTACTCGCGCCGGCTCATATCAGGTTGATCAGAATGGCATGGTGGCGAACAGTGCGGGTAATATTCTGCAGGTTTTCCCGGTTGATCCACTCTCAGGCATAGTGTCTACAACCAGTTTAACCGGCACGATTCCACTTCAGGTGCCAAACACCGTGGGTAGTCCACAGGCATCTACTGCAGTGAGTCTTAATATAAATTTACCTGCAGGCATTAGCCCGCAAATTGATCCGGCTGCCGTTGGTGGCATAGATTCTGAGTTTAATGCAGCAATTCTTGCCGGTACAACCGTCTCGCCCAGTACGTCAAATTACAATAACTCAACATCGGCAACCATATTTGATTCCCAGGGCAACTCACATATTTTAACCATGTATTATGTGATGACTAATGATCTTAATAATTCATGGGAAGTGCGTTCCACTATGGATGGTTTTCCAATGCAGATAGGCGGCGCGTTATTTCCTGCCACACTGGATTTCGATTCATCAGGTGTGCTTGATCTAGCAACTTCCACCACCGCTGCCGCATTGAACTTTGATGCCTTTACATTAAACAATGGTGCAGCACCTATAAATATAACCATCGACTTTACTAACCAGGGTAACACCGTAACCCAGGAAGCACAGGGTGACTTTTCGGTACAGTTTTTAAGCCAGGACGGCTTTTCAACGGGACGATTAGCCGGCCTGGAGATTGATAGTAGCGGGCTGGTGAGAGCCAGTTTTACCAATGGTCAAACCACAGCGCTGGGTAAAATCGCCCTGGCTCGATTTGATAACCCCCAGGGTTTACGGCAGATAGGTGAAACATCATGGGAAGAAACTATTTCATCCGGGCCGGTGATTGGTGGCGAAGCAGGCTCGGGCAACCTGGGTTTAATACAGGCAGGTGCACTGGAAACTTCAAACGTTGATTTAACGGCTGAGCTGGTTAATTTAATTACTGCACAGCGTAATTTCCAGGCAAATTCGAAAGCCATAGAAACGGCGAATACGATTACTCAAACCATTATTAATATATAAGCCCGGAAGAAAGCACCGGGTTAATCAGGACATAGCAATGGATAAAATGTTATATACCGCAACCAATGCTGCCAGCCAGGCAATGAAGGCGCAGGCCGCTATTTCACACAATCTGGCCAATGCAAATACACTGGGGTTTAAATCGCATTTTAATACCTTTACCAGCTGGCATGTCAGTGGCCCAGGTTTAAATACACGCGTGATGAATCAGCAGGCTGCAGATGATATTGATTTATCTGCAGGCCCGGTTATAACCACCGGTCAGGAACTGGATGTAGCAATCAATGGCAGTGGTTTTATCGCCGTGCAAAATGCTCAGGGAGAAGAAGCATACACGCGAGCAGGCAGGTTAAAACTGGATAATATCGGTCGTTTAACAACCAGCCAGGGTTTTGCCGTTGTAGGTAATTCTGGGCCCATTGCAATACCTCCTTCAGAAAAAATTGATATAGGTCTGGATGGCACAATCAGTATTGTACCAATCGGGCAGGCGGCCAATGCACTGGTAATAGCCGAGAGAATTAAACTGGTTAACCCGGATGTGAAAAAATTACAAAAAGGCACAGATGGATTATTTCAGTTAAATGACGGGATTAAAGCGCCCGCTTCGGTAAATGTGCAACTGGAAACAGGGGTACTGGAAAATAGCAATGTAAGTGCAGTTGGACAGATGATTCAGCTGATTACCAATGCACGCCAGTTTGAAGCCAGTGTAAAACTTATGCAGGAAGCAAAAACCACCGATGAAGCATCGGCACAATTACTACGCAATAACTAAGGCCGCTCTGCATAAGTCATCCTGACTCAGCAGAGATTGCCTAAATTAAAAATCTGGAGAAAAAATTATGAACCCGGCATTGTGGATATCCAAAACAGGTTTAGATGCACAGCAAACCCGTTTGTCCTTAATTTCTAATAATCTGGCAAATGTAAACACAACCGGATTTAAACGAGATCAGGCTATTTTTCAGGACCTGATTTACCAGAACAAACGTCAGGCAGGCGGGCAGATAACCCAGAACACACGCTCACCTTCAGGGTTTACAACCGGCACCGGTGTGCGCATTGTGGCAACACAAAAACTGCATACACAGGGCAACCTGACACAAACTGGAAATGCATTAGATATGGCCATTATGGGGCGTGGTTTTTTTCAGATTCAACAAACCGATGGCACCATATCCTATACCCGGGATGGCACATTTCAAATTGATGAAAATGGTCAGGTAGTGACGTCACAGGGGCAATTTCTACAGCCATCACTGACTATTCCTAATGACGCACAGAGTATTACGATTGGTCAGGATGGTACCGTGAGTGTGGTATCCGGCAATAATACAACACCCACCCAGGTTGGTGATATTCAGCTGGCCGATTTTGTAAACCCGACCGGTTTACAGCCAGATGGTAATAACCTGTATTTAGAAACGGCATCAAGTGGTTCGCCTATTACCGGCACACCCGGGCTGACAGGTCTGGGCATAATAGAAAGTGGTGCGGTTGAAACATCAAATGTAAATGTAGTGGAAGAACTGGTAAATATGATAGAGACACAACGTGCTTATGAAATGAATTCCAAGGTTATTTCTACAGCAGATCAGATGCTTCAGTATGTGAGTAATAATTTATAAAAATTAGTCTTAAGTCGTAAGTTTAAGTGGTAGCTCAGTTGGCGCTTATACCCCTTTGGATTTTGACTCATGGCTTAAGACTAAAAACGGTGAATAGAATGAAAAACCTAAAGTTAATAAAATACACACTGCTGGTCATAATGTCCCAGTTGTTTCTGGGCTGTGTAACAACACCGCAGGAACTGTCTGACTTTGAACCCATCGTCAGGCCCGTTGCGCCAGAACCACCGGTATATAACAATGGTTCAATTTATCAGCAGCGCAGTATTTCATTATTTGAAGATCCTAAACCCTATCGTATTGGTGATGTATTAACCGTCATACTTAAGGAAAAAACCAGTGCCAGTAAAATAGCTGAAACAACCACCTTAAAAGAAGATGATCTTTCCATGGCAGCACCCTCTCTATTCGGTTTAACGCCAACCAATAATGGTGCCAATATGTTAGAAATGAGTGTAGTGCCGGAGCGTGAATTTACAGGTGAAGCAGAAGGCATACAGAGCAATAGTTTAACCGGTGAAATCACCGTAACGGTGGTGGATATATTGCCGAATAACAACCTGGTCGTACAGGGTGAAAAATGGTTTATTCTTAATCAGGGCAAGGAGTATATTCGCATAGCCGGTGTGGTTAGACCGTTAGATATAAAACCCGATAATACCATTTTGTCCTCAAAGCTGGCAGATGCGCAAATTGCCTATAGCGGCGAAGGCTTTTTTGCAGACTCAAATAACCAGGGCTGGTTCGGGCAGTTTATAAACGGTAACTGGTGGCCTTTCTAAGTAATCTTTGAATAAGTCATTCTGACTTATTCAAACTAAACAAAAGTAAATATCCACGTCCTAAGGACGTGGTTTTAGTTATTAATAATAATTGATTTTTTTATGGTTAGCTGCGTGCAAACAAAAGCTTTTCTCAGTGACCTCCGTGGTAAAGAGCATTTGCCTGTGATTTCCTGTTTATAATTCAGGTAGCATAAATTATCAGCTAACAGCCATATTACATTCAAAGCAAACTTCTTTTAAGAATAAGACAAGTTGGCCCTACTTTTGCAGTAACTACAGGTAGAGAACACTTTTATCTGGAGAATGCCAATGTACTGGCGGCAACTTGTTTTACTCACATTACTTATTTCCCCTGCTACTCAGGCCGAACGTCTTAAAGATATCGCCTCTGTAGCCGGGGTCAGAGACAATCATCTGATAGGCTATGGGCTGGTGGTGGGGCTGGATGGCACGGGTGACCAGACAACGCAAACACCCTTTACCATACAGACCTTCAATAACATGTTGCAGCAATACGGCATAGTCATGCCGCCTGGTACCAGGTCACAGCTGAAAAATGTTGCCGCTGTGGCCATTCATGCAGATCTGCCACCGTTTGCAAAAACCGGTCAGAAAATTGATATAACCGTATCTTCACTGGGTAACTCAAAAAGCCTGCGGGGTGGTAGTTTATTAATGGCACCTCTAAAAGGGGCTGATGGAAATGTCTATGCAGTCGCTCAGGGCAATATGGTGGTGGGTGGTTTTGGTGTATCCGGTAGAGATGGCTCAAAGGTCACCGTGAATGTACCCAGCGTCGGGCGTATACCCAGTGGTGCTACCGTTGAACGTGAAGTGCCCAACCCATTCGCCAATATGGATAAGGTCGTATTCAATTTAAATCGCAGTGATTTCACTACCGCTAAGCATGTGGTTGATGCGATCAATAATGTGCTGGGCCCGGACAGTGCCCATGCACTGGATGCGGTTTCCATTCAGGTATTAACTCCGCCCACTACCAGCCAGAAAGTTGAATTTGTTTCATTTCTTGAAAATATTTCCGTTACCCCCGGTAAAGCGCCGGCGCGCATTATTATTAATTCACGCACCGGTACTATTGTAATCACCGACGAGGTTCGGGTGAAACGTGCAGCGGTGGCACACGGTAATCTGGTGGTGAGTGTAACAGCCGACCCCATAGTCAGCCAGCCAGGGGGTGCCTTTAATAGAGCCGGCACAACTGCCGTGGTGGGACGCGATCGAATTGATGTCGAACAGGAGGATGCACGTATGTTTTTATTCAGTCCGGGCATCAGCCTGAGAGAGCTGGTAAACGCGGTTAACCGTGTTGGTGCGGCACCGGGTGATTTAGTCGCCATGCTGGAAGCCCTCAAACGATCAGGTTCGTTAAGCGCTGAGCTTATCGTTATTTAAATGATTTCTGACGCATCCATATATACCGATTTCAGCGCACTATCGCAGCTCAAAAAAGGTGCCCGTGAGAAAAATCCTGAAACGATAAAACAGGTCGCCAGACAGTTTGAATCCCTGTTTGTGCAAATGCTGTTGAAAAGCATGCGCGACACCGTGCCGGAAAGTGAATTGTTTGGCAGCAATTCAGAAAAAATGTATCAGGATATGTATGACAAACAGTTAAGCATGCAAATATCGAATGGTCGAGGCATTGGCCTGGCGGATATCATTGAGCGACAGTTAGGTGGAACCGCAGACAGTGACATAAGAGAAACAGGTATAGACGATTATCTGGCAAATTCGCGGCCGCTAGATTTATCACTTAAAAGTAATGTCACACTATTTAAATTGCGCAGTCAATCTACAGCCGCTGTTTTAGACGCACAAACCACTGAGCCTGAAAATAGCCCGGCAGGTGGCTGGCAATCGGCACAGGAATTTATAGATGATATCTGGACATATGCACAACGGGCAGCAGACACACTCGGTGTAGATGCACAGGTGCTGGTCGCACAATCTGCACTGGAAACCGGCTGGGGCAGATACATTCCATTAAATGCCGATGGCAGCAACAGTTTCAATCTGTTTGGTATAAAAGCCGATCAGCGCTGGCAGGGAGATAAGGTGGAAATTAGCACCCGTGAATATCGTCATGGGGTGCTACAGCAGGAAAAAGCCGAGTTTCGTTCCTATAAATCGATATCTCAGGCATTTGAAGATTACACCAACTTTATACTCGATAGCCCACGCTATCAGCAGGCGCTGGAATATGGCTACGATTCATCGGCCTATGCCCGTGAACTGCAAAAGGCCGGCTATGCAACCGATCCGGATTATGCGAATAAAATCAACAGGATAAAAAATAATGAAGCTCTACAGAGTCGGGTTTCAGAATTAAAGAATTTAACTAAAGTGCCGTTAACCTGATATCACTTCAGGAAGACGGTTAATTAACCCACGGTAGTAACAGGGTGTAGCAGTTACAGACCGTGGCCGTTATAGGAAAGTGAGGCAATATGCCCAGTATACTCAACACATCATTAAGTGGATTGATGGCCTACCAGGGCGCTCTATCCACGACTTCACAGAACATTGCCAATGTAGGCAATGAAAACTACACACGCCAGCGAGTAGAGCTAAACGCACGTTTGCCAATACGCCTGGGGTCGAACTTCTTTGGTCAGGGGGTGCAGATGACCGATGTAAGTCGAATTATTGATGATTTTAATACCATCAGCTTGCGCGATTCCACATCCAGCACATCCCGGCTGGGCACGTTTGAGTCATATGCAACGCGGATTGAAGGTATCATTGCCGATGAGCAGGGCAGTTTAATGCCGGCACTGGATGGTTTATTCAATGCCATGAATGATGTAGCCAATGATCCATCCGCTAACGCCCCCCGGGAGTCTTTAATCAATGCAGCAAGAAATGTTCAACAGCGGTTTGTGTCGCTCAGCACCGAATTACAGACCATAGAATCTGAAGTAGATAGCAGAATAACGGTAGAAGTATCGGAAATAAATTCAATTACCACAGAACTGGCACGACTCAATGGCACGATCAGACGCATCGGCAGTATCGATAATCGGCCCTCTGATCTGCTCGATCAGCGTGATGCACTATTAAAACAGCTGTCAGAAAAAATATCAGTCACCGTGGTTGAGCAGGCCAACGGCTCTTTAAATGTACTGCTTGGCAAAGGACAGCTGATCGTATCCAGTGAAACATCTTTTTCACTGGTCACTCTGCAGGATGCAGCCCAGCCAGATCTGGTTTCTATCGCCATACAGAGCACCGGCAGTAATGTAACCATTACGGACTCAGTGACAGGCGGCAACCTGGGCGGTTTACTGGATTTAAGGGATAACCTGTTGCAATCGGCTCAAAATCAGCTGGGGCGAATTGCAATAGCCGTGGCAGACTCGGTTAATGCGCAAAGCATTCAGGGCTATGATTTAAACAATAATCTGGGAACCCGTTTGTTTAGCACGGTTGACACCGGTCGCCTGCAGGCTCAGTTTGGAGGAGATTACCTTAATAATGGCCTTGCTGTCGGTGAAACAGTGGCGTTTGACTTACAGTTTGATGGCCGTACCGTGAATGTTTCATACACGGTTCAGGTAGGTGATACAAACCAGAATATCGCAGATGGTTTACTGTTTGGCGCCAACGGAATCGATAACGATGTCAATGTAACCGATAATGGTGATGGTACCTATACACTGGCAGGCACCACTGCCGGGGTCAGCATGACGTTTGAACTCTATGGCACCAATATAAAATTTGAAACCGCCGGTGGGCCCAGCCCACTGGGTAATAATTTACTGATTACAAACCTCACCGATGGCGCAACAGATAATACCACTCTGAGGTTGTCGTCGCTGGGTTCAAGCAGCACACGGGCAACTGCAGGTGTGGTTTCCACCGGCAACCCGGCTACATTTATCGGCCCCAACACAGTGGCTATACCTAATATTAATAATACGGGCACCGGGCTGGTTAATTTTTCGGTTACCGATGTTAGCGCGTTTACTGCTGCCGATTATGAGGTTCGTTATGATGGCGTTAACTACAATGTCATTCGTTTATCAGACAATGCCAACGTGGCATCGGGGGCGGGGCCAACATTTGCTGTCGATGGCATGGAAATCACCACCGGTGGTGTGCCGATAACGGGAGACTCCTTTTACATGCGGCCGACCAGGCTAGGTGCAATCAGTTTTAGAACAGTGGTCAACGATGCCTCACAAATTGCTGCCGCCTCACCGATACGAGCCACCTCCAATGCAGCTAATATTGGTGATGTGGCGATTAGTCAAAGCAGTGTAACCGATGCCCTGGATGGTGATTTAACCCGAACAGTCGATGTATTTTTTGACCCGACAAACCCAGCCGGCACCTTTGATTTAGTCGACCGGGCGACGAACACCGTCATCCCTGGCCAGGATAATATTATTTATTATAACGGCATAGTTATAAACCAGAACGGCTGGCAAATGCAGTTAAATGGTACGCCGCAGCCGGGCGATATAATAACCATGCAGGAAAACACCAATGCCACAGCAGATAACCGCAGTATGCTGTTAATGGCCAGCCTGCAAACACAGAACATACTGGGTAATAGTAGTTCAAGCTTTGAGCAATCATATAATACCCTGACCTCTGAAGTTGGCGTAGTCACACAGCAGGTTAAAATTAATTTACAGGTTGAAGAAAGCATTTTGCAACAGGCCGTAGAAAGACGCGAGTCAGTTTCAGGGGTAAACCTGGATGAAGAAGCCGCCGATCTGATTCGTTTTCAACAGGCTTATCAGGCAGCAGCCCGTGTTATACAGGTATCGCAGGAATTATTTAATTCCCTGCTCGCTTCGGTTTAACAAATGGATAATTTTGTGTGAATGCAGTTTATTAAAAAACAGCTTACCTCCTTGCCGATAAAAACTTCTGCAAAGTTTTTGAGCAGGCTTTGCCTGGCCCGACAGGGCGAAGAGCAGGAACCCGAAGTCTGTGTTAGTTTTTTCTGTGCCCTTATAAGGCGAAACCAGAACCACGTTTTTAGAACGTGGATATTTACTTAGGTTTAAACCATGCGAGTATCAACAGCATTAATACAACAACAGGGTGTGCAGAGCATACTGGATAAGCAGGCAGAATTATTGCGCATACAGAATCAGCTATCCACGGGCAAAAGACTGATCGCGCCATCAGATGATCCGAGTGCAATGTCACGTGTTATTGATTTAAATGAAGCATTAAATCAGATCGGGCAATATGATGAAAATGCAAACTACGCAACTCAACGCTTGAATCTTGAAGAAGCAACTTTAACGAGTGCCAATAATGTTTTACAACGGGTGCGTGAGTTAGCGATTCAAGCTGCCAACACCGGTACCAATGATATAGAAAGTGAACGAGCTATAGCCAGCGAAATAAAAGAAAGGTTGCAGGAAATTTTTGAATATGGCAATACCCAGGATGCAAAAGGCGATTATATTTTTTCCGGGTTTCAATCTAAAACCCGCTCCTTTACTACGGATGGCGTCGGCAATTATTTTTATAATGGTGATGAAGGACAGCTAGACATTCAAATTGGCGCTAATCGTCAGGCTGCTACCAGCGATTCCGGGGCCAGTATTTTTCAACTGATACGCCAGGGTAACAGTGATTTTTCAGTGGATGTGAATCGTACCAATGCCGGCACCGGACGAATATCAACCGGTTCTGTAATAGACACAGGCCTGTTTTTAAGTAACGACTATACCATTCGATTTATCGATGCCGATAATTATGAAGTGTTTAATAATACAACCGCAGCCGTCGTTGCCCCAAGCCCTCGAACTTACAATGATGGTGGTGTCATAACGTTTGATGGAATAGCCGTAGAAATCTCTGGAACCCCGGCGGCAAACGATGAATTCAGCGTAAATGCCAGCCGTTATCAGGATATCTTTACCACCCTGTATGACCTGGTTAGAGAACTGGAAACACCCGGTACCGGAGATTTGACAGGCAGTTTTGGCGGGGCCTATCTGGCAAATAATTTTGTCAGTGGGGAGGCGATTGGATTTGATCTGAACTTCGATGGAGTAACACTCAATATAGCAACCACCACAGCGGCTACCGATGCGCTGACCGCAGCAAATATTACCACCGCGCTGGTGGCCGCGGGTGTCACTGATAACCTGGATGGTACCTATACGTTAAATGGAACCACCCCCGGTTACAGTATGACCTTTCAGGTAAATGCAGTCACCAGTGCAATAGATTTTCGAACCGCCGGTGGTAATGGTCAAATTTTCAGTAACCTCACATTAAGTAATTTAACTGACCCCGGCAATGACGATATATTATTGCTAAATAATAATGGCAACACGGTGGCTTCCAGTGCTTCTATCACTTCTGCAATTGTCGCCGATAGCAGTTTTTTTGCGTCAGGTGCACCGAGTAATTCTTTTCTATCACAACAAATTGATAATGCCTTAAATAATATTGATCGTGCCATGGACAATATAATTAATGTGCAGACCAGAATAGGCGGGCGTTTAAATTCTGTTGAAAGCCAGCAGGCGGATAACGAAACTAAAAATATTGCTCTACAGAAAATACGCTCTGAAATAGAAGACCTTGATTTTGCAGAAGCCATCAGTGATATGACATTTCAAACAACCGCCCTGCAGGTAGCCCAGCAAACCTTTGTCAGAATTCAGGGCTTAAGTCTGTTCGAATATATTTAAGCACACGGCTAATCTTTTGATTTTTAGGGGGCTATCCCAGGGACAGAGCCGCACCGCACCGGAGCCGGGGCTTCAGCCCTGCACACCCCTGAGCTATCCTCACGAATGTTTTTAAAAGCAAAAGCATGTTGTCCGCAAATGAACGCTAAAACACGCAAATAAAAGCAAAAG
>QIDK01000008.1 GCA_003228405.1 Gammaproteobacteria bacterium
ACTCTGTCATTCCAGCATGCTTCTAGCTGGAATCCAGTGACTTTGCAGTGTTAAGGCCGCTGGATCCCCGATAAAAGCGCTCGGGGATGACGATAATCAATTTTTATTTGCAAGACAAATTTAAATATTATAAATTCCTTTTACTCGCAAATCAAAATTGAAATATCAACAGGTTAGTGTGGTGTTAGCCTCTTTTTTCACTCATTAAAGCGGTGAAGAACCATTTTTTCTACTATAATTTTATAGAATTCAAATGTTTATATAATAAAATGTAGTTAAAATTTAAATGGCAAGCACAGCTTCATGGCACAATTAAATCATCCGCGATTTACTTCACTATGGATTGGAATGAGCATTGTGCTGGTGGTCGGGCTGAGTATTTTTTTTGAGGTTTTTTACCACTTTGATCGCTGGATATATGATGAAGCAACACTAGCATCACAATTTTATGCTCCACAGCCACCCAGGGTTCTACTGGTAGAAGTGGAAACGGATTATGAAGGCCTGGCTGTCAACAACTGGTTTACTCTGCTGGAGCAAATTCAGCAATATAAACCCGCAGCCATTGCCATTAATCTGCTCCCATGGAACTGGTCAGAGCAGGATATTGAGCTGGCTTTACAGCGTTTTCCCCTCATTATCGGAAGCACGCATCCCGATGCATATGCCTCGTACAATAACATTGTCTACTCTGCTGTGCCGCCACTTGATGGCAATGCTTACCGACAGCAGTATCGGCAGAAAATTCTCCGGGGAACCACTTATCCTGCTCTGGAAACAGCGATTGCACGCAAGGTATTAGCAGGTGATGCCCGGGAAGAAGAAAATTATTTCATTAATTTTATCGGTGGCCCCGGTCGCCTGCCGACAGTCACTAGCCAACGAGTCCTGGATGGCGGCCTGGTAGACGTGCTGGTTAAAGACAGAGTAGTGCTGATTGGCGTCAAACCCCCGCTGATGATGGACATGCTCAGCCCTCTGGGCATGATGTCATACTCCAGCTACCAGGCTTATGCACTGGATACTCTGCTTAATCAGAATTCGATTCAGGTAGCCGACCTCTGGATTGAAGTGTTGCTGATTACACTACTGGTATTAGTCGTATTACTGGCCGTGCTTAGAATACCCGATCGATATCAGCTGATGGCAATTACCTGCTTTATCCTGCTAACCCTGTCTGCCAGCTATGCAAGCCTGCTTCTGTTTAATTACTGGCTTATGCCGGGTTACCTGTTGATCACGGAATTTTCGATTCTGATTGCCCTGTTATTTTTACGCAACAGACAAAATCAGCAGGCGTTACAGACCATGGCGTTAAATAGCGCCGCGCGCATTGAAAGCCACTGGTTATCTGAAAGTTTTTATTCATCTGATGCGCACTGGAATCATATCGCCAATATGGTGACACAAACCCTGTCACTTGAGCGGACTATTTTTCTGGAGCGAGTCAAAAATGATCATCGTGTACATGAGATCAGGGCACTCAACTGTAGCCTCGATGATGTCAGTGAAATGCGCCGTGACTACCAGCGCACTCCCTATACAACCGCAATTAAATACGGCGGAGCACTTAAGTTAAACCGAACCTATCTTGAAGTGTCTGCTGATGATGAAATACAGTATCTGGTGCCGTTAATCTTTGCGGGCAATATCCTGGGTTTCTGGGCTTTCACCATCAAACACAATGCCGAGCTTGATGAAAATAAACTGATTGATGCAGTCGAACAGTTTGCCAGGCAAATTTCAGAACTGCTGTATCACCGGGTTGAATGGAAAAAAAATCAGCTGGCTCAACATAGCTCTGTGGTGAAACTGTTGCAAATGAAGTTTGAAGAAAATTCTTATGATTCGATTAATCGCTCGATTAATTTTCTAACTAATCGCCTGTCGGTTATGGAAACGGTTATGGATGGCCTGGAAACGCTGGCCATTCTGTATGATCTATTTGGTCGTGTAGTGCATGTCAATAAATCAATGACAAAGATGTTGACGGATATTCATTTGCAACCCTATTCCATGACGGCGGTAGATCTAATTGTTAGCCTGTCTGGTTGCAGTATGACTGAAGCCAGAAACTACCTCAGTTACCTGATACTGGAGCAGAGTTCTATTAATGTGCCGGTTAAAAACGATGCTGTAAAAAAAGGTTATATGATGATCATCAGCGCCTTAAAAAGTGACACACACTATGCGGCAGAAGAAGACGAAATAAAGCCCTTTGAAATGACCGGCATTCTATGTGAGCTGATCGATATTAGTCATATTCGTGAAATTTATTCGCAAAAAGAAAAAATTGTGCAGCATATGAGTAGCCGCTTAAGAAATGACTTGTCGTCTATTTCCATGGCCTGTGATCTGGCCCAGGATAAACGATTATCCGATGACATACATATTCAGCTTATACAGTTGATACAGGAAAAAGTGAGTAAGCTGGGAATCAATTTTGAACATGTCAACCGCATAGTACAGCAGGATCTAACCGCAAAGGTGACTAGCCAGTATCCGGTGGATTATGTCGAACCTCTGCAACTGGCCATTAATGAGTGTCAGGCTCAGCAGGATAAAACGATAACGATCCACCCGGATATACCTTTATTTTCCCCACTGGTAATGGCCGCACCTAAAGAACTACGTCAGGTGTTTTCTGCCATTATTAAAATTCTAATCGCCGATGCTATTGAAGACAGTGAGATTCTGGTAAAAATTAACTTCGATAAAAACCAGATAGAATTTGAATTTAGTAATCAGGGATTTGGCATGCCTCAGGATCAGCTGCAATCTTATCTGCAAAGTAATGGCAACCTGGACAGCAAAGAACTTCAGGCTCTGCGACTTGCCCGTCACCAGGTAATTAACTGGGGCGGGCAATTCAAACCCAGCAGCAATATAGGGGAGGGTATGAGCTTTTATTTTACACTGGAAGCCTTTCAGCTATGAAAAAAAGCCAGAAACATATCGTAATAATTGAAGATGATCCGGTGTTACGACAGCTAACCGAAATGGCCTTTTCACTGGAGGGTTATAAGGTGGATCTATTTGAAAATGGAAAACAGGGAGTAGCTTACCTCGAACAAAATTTGCAGACGGTTGATTTAATATTGCTTGATTTATTTATGCCGGTACTGGATGGTGCACACGTACTTAACTGGCTGAGAAAAACACAGCAATCATGCATTTATGTGGTAGTGATGACAGCCATGACAGACATTCAAACTGAGCAAAATATATTGTCTGCCGGTGCCAATAAAGTGATTAAAAAACCACTCGATATGAAAACACTTTTAAGCGCCGTTAAAGAATTTATAAACAACTGATGGAGTGGCTGCTACCACTAAATATTTTTCCGCAGGGCTCATTAGCCAGCTCAGTTATTACCACCGTCTGGGTCGGTGTTTTTGTCGTTGCTTTTTTTAATTTGCGCTTTGGCTGGACACTCTCAGGCCTGGTGGTTCCCGGTTATCTCGTTCCACTATTACTGATTAAACCCTGGGCTGTGCTTGCCATAATGATCGAAGGCATCAGTGCATATTATCTAATCTGGTTTTTTTCTGAATGTCTATCGCGTTATGGTTACTGGAGCGCGCTGTTTGGTCGTGATCGTTTCTTCGCTTTAATCCTTGCCAGCATAGTTACCCGCGTGACTTTCGATGGCTGGTTATTTCCGCTACTGGGAGAGGGCTTACAAGGCATCGGCATAATCTTTGATTACCGCAATGAACTACACAGTCTGGGCCTGGTGGTAGTTGCATTGATGGCCAACCAGTTCTGGAAATCGGGTGTTGCTAAGGGCCTGCCGCCTCTGCTGGTGAGTCTGTTTTTTACCTGGCTGATTGTCCGCTATGTGCTAATGGAATTGACTAATTTTGGTCTGGGCAATGTTGGTTATATGTATGAAGACCTGGCGGCCTCTATTCTCGCCAGCCCCAAGGCCTATATTGTTCTGATAACCACATCCTTTGTCGCATCCCGCATGAACTTGCGTTATGGCTGGGATTTCAATGGTATTTTATTACCCGCCTTACTTGCATTGCAATGGTATGAACCACTCAAGGTTTTAATTTCATTTGTTGAAGCATTTATTATACTCGGGCTGGCTATTGCCGTGCTAAAGTTGCCCGTGTTTGCCAATGCCAGCGTTGAAGGCGCACGTAAACTTTTACTTTTTTTTAATATCAGTTTTGCCTATAAAATAGTGCTGTCATATGCATTATATTATTTTGCGCCAGAACTAAAAATTAGTGATTATTTTGCCTTTGGTTTTTTACTGTCCAGTCTGCTGGCAATTAAAATGCATGATAAAGGCATAGCCATTCGGATGACACGAGCCACCCTGCAAACGTCACTGGTATCAATTGTCATTGCCAGTGTGCTGGGTTTTCTACTGACATTATTACCGGCTCTTCATCCATGGAAAGAAAAAGAAGATGTTGATGCAGCGCAAGCGCTAGTCCAGTCTTCAGAAAGTCTGATTCCGCGTCTGTCAAAACTTAAGCTGGATATTTATCGTGGTCGATTCGAACAGATATCCATGCCTCTGCCACAGGAAGTGGATCGTTTTAGCGAAGGTATTAGTCTGCTGCTTTCCTATGCTCGCAATAGCAATAAAGACCTGTTAGCGCAGGCTCGTTCTGCATTGTATCAGGCCGGTTACCAGATTGAATTGCTGGAGGATCGTTACCTGTTAATTAGAGAAGCGACTGTCAAACACAACTGGGGCGTGTATGTCATTAATTTACAGGCCCGTAATGAACTGTTGCTGGAATTACCTCTACCATTACAGGATCGCGGGCTGATTGAAGGAGTAGCGGCTCTGTTCAGCATTTCAGCTGCACGCAGTCTGGCCATATCCGGTGGTCGCCAGCAACTCTCGATCAGTCAGCCCTATTTTGATATTTTTCACCGACTTGCCGGACGCCGGGATGTCGTACAGGTGCAGGCCTACAATCGTGAATTGTTACGCAACCTGAATCAACAGAGTCAGTATGGTGCAAAGAACTTACAGACCGTACAAAATTCCCTCTGGGTAAAAAAACGCTTACCCCCCAGCCTGAATCTACAACAACTCAAAAAAGTCATTGGCGACTATGAAATAAACTGGGCAGAAACAAGCTATAAAAATCCGCAACGGGAGGCTAGTCGCTATGGTTATGCTGAACTTTATCTGAACCGTCAGGCACTTAAACGACTATTAATCAGTCCATTACTGGATGCCCAGGCAACGGAACTGTATGTAGGTGCAGAACGTATCGATGGATATTTACAACGTTGGTTACAGAACAATAAAGATGAAATTGCTAAACGCGGCAGTAATACCTATCGCATACCCAGAGTTGAGGAGCTGGTGTATTTCGATGAAGAAATATTAATACCCATAGTTAAATCTGCACATCTGTTATATAAAAATAAAAACTGGACTCAGCAAGGGCTGGAAGATTTACGCACAATTAATGGTGCAGCCCAGGTATTAAATTATCAACTCACTCGTTACCGGCACCAGCAGACCGGAAGCGACTATCTTATATTATCTGAAATCAACAACCAGCAACGAGGTTACTGGGGAACCTATATTTTTCGTATGGGTGATAGTCGCCCATTTATTATGCAGGCACCCAGGCCGTTGTTTGAAATCAACAGTTTTGAAGTATCCGTTTCACTGTTTGAACGAATGCAGGGGCGAGCCCTGTTAATTGGTGGGGCCCATCCTTTAGCCAATCAGAATTACAGTGCCGATTTACTACGCCAGTCAAATAAAAAAAATTTATTTAATCTGGTTAATCAGGTATTGCTGCGGGAAGCGGGCAAACAACCCCTAATGGCACTACAGGTGCGTGCTTTTGGTCAGCATCTGGGGCAGGCTATGCCCGATGAAGATATGCTACTGGCATTCGCTGATGGTGCTGACAACCAGCGTGCATTCAGGCTACTGCAACAACAGCTCATTTCCAGTTTACGTCGTGATGACTGGAAACTGCGTTATGTTGATGGCTCTATCTCAACAGCCGGCTACCATGTAGGTATGAACCCGCAGTCTCGTTATCTGAATGCGACGTCTAACAAGTATTTTGCAATACTCTGGGTTTCACCTCTGGTAAGAGCCAGCTTTAAACAGCAGGATGATGATAAATTACTAAAATCACAATTTAGTGCACTGCATATTCCAAGTCGTGAAGGTGATGTAAGCAGAGAAATTATGCGCCATCCCAAGGGCCATATTAAGCAGCTTTCCAGTAGTTTATTAAACGATGTAAATGCCTACCAGATTAGTCGTGATATTCTGCTACTCAGTCGATTAACTCAACATGACAAGCAGCTTTATCGTTATACAGATATTAACACCCGCCAGACATTTTTATTTATACATAACAAACAGGGACAACTGGTTGAAATTAGCAATCTAAATCCCCGCCATTATCAGGCTGTACAAAAGATTAGCAGCAAGCAGGGTATGCAACAGAAAATAGAAACCTTTATTGAATCGCGTATGTCCAGATTATATTTTTCATTTAATACAGAAGGCGCAACTAACGCAAAGGCTTCAGCAAAAAAGCTAATACCACCGACACATACCTTTAACAAAAGTTATCAGTCGCTATGAGACTTATAAAAAATATTTTTATATTCTTATTACTGTTCATAATAGCAATAGCTGTTTTTAATTATATGTCGCCCTGGCTTACACAGATAACATTCAATAAAGATACTGACCTGCAATCATTACAGTTTAAAGAGGCCAGGGTAAAGCTGGCTTATATTCTTGATAACCAGCAATGGTTGAGTTACTCATTGCAGAAGGGTGAAGATCGGGTGCGGATAATGACTAATGCTGTACTTGATAAGGACTTTCAGGTGGCGGCTACCGATCGTTTTATGTATTCAATTAATTACGAAGTACTGGATGAAGCGGGCGGTGTTATCAGGTCGGGCCGATTTTATAATCGAACGGGTCAGAAAATATTTCAGGATATGCAGACTGGCCAGCAATATGTTGCCAGCCGACTTTATCCTGCAAAAGCGAATCCTGTGGATACCCGCATCCATCAAATTAATTTACGCGGGCTAAAGAATGCAGCGAAAATTCGGTTTAAAAAAGGAGACTTTACATACCCGGTGCAGCAGATTTTATTAAGAGCCTACCAGAAGAGAAACATAGCAGAAAGAAAACTGGATTATGCCTGGCAACGTCTGGGTGAAGAGCAGCGACAGCAGCTGGCCAGGGCCAGTGTTTATGATGCAAATATTCTGAATGCAGAGGAGCAACGCCAGTTACTAATTAACCAGTGGGCACCATTAGGGCCTCTGGGTGTAGCGGGTGATAACTATATCACTCAAAAACTGTATGTGGTGCGCGAGGTAGAAAATGATGTGGTGATTAATGACCCAGCGGTGCCATCAACCGGGCTGGTTATTTACCCGGATCATTATGGCATGATCACTTTACCCGAAACACAGAACCAGCTGAAACTGAGCTGGAGGCCATTTGCTAGCTCAGGCCGGCAGACGGCCAATGATCAGCTCAGTATAGAGTGGTGGGGGCGACCTGCCACACGCTATAAAAAATGGACACCATTATTATCTGCGGGTGAGCTGTCTATTAACCCGGGTAGTGGCGTGCTGCGCATTAGTAGCCAACAACCTATTGTTATACGGGCATGGCAGAAAGCGGGGGATGTGGAAATCACACCTTCACCCGCTTATCTGCGTTTATATAGTCTGGCCAGTTCAAATCTGGTTTATCGAGTGAATCATATTCGGGGTTATAAAACACCCTTCAGATTTGATTTGCGAGCCATTAATAGCAAACCTCTATCCGCGATTACCTATCGTTTACTGGATAAACATGACAGGCTTATTAAAACAGGGCAGCTTTCATTAAAACAACAATGGTCAGCTTATGATGCTGTAGTGACAGAGCCTGATCACTGGTTAACCGAACCGCGGCAGATTTATTTCAACCTGTCTCGCACAGTGAGTAAGGTCAGTTTCGATGCATCGCCGGGCGTCTGGATATCGGCCTATACCCGGCCTGAAAATTTAGCCTATACCCAGTTTGACCCAGTGGTTCTGCAACAGCAAAATCGGTCTATACCTGTCTGGTTTTCAGTGAGGCCGCAACAATGGAAAGACTATATGAAAGGTGGCTCCCAGCTAATTACTGTGCAACGCAGGCCACCACAGATTGACCCGCAATTGTTGACGGGCATGTATCGATGGAATCAGTTTTACCCGGATGGAAACTGGAAAGGGCGCACTCTGTTAAACAGGCTTGATGATCAACAGACATTCAGGGAAGAAACGCTGAGTAGTCGTTATGTAAAACTGGCGAGCGGGCAGACAACAGAGCTGGAATTTATAGCCAAAGTGGGAACAGAAACCCTGAGGCCATCACTGATTTATGTGCAATCTCAGACACGTTCAATGACCATTCGCATGTGGCTGGATGAGGCATTATATTTTGAAAGCCAGGTGCATGCAAAAAATGGCGAGTTGCACTTACCCTATCTGCCTGCGGGTCTCCATCGAGTTCGCATAGACACTGCACTGCCAAAAAAATCAGCCGCAAATGAACTAATGCAGACACCGGCAGAAAAAACTGAGTTCTATATTAATAACACCAGCAGTCAGCAGCATACTTCACTGCCTGACCCTTATAAGCCACTGATAATGCTCAAACGGCTGGCAATTGAAATGTCTGCAAAACCACTGAGCTTTACTATTCTAAAAGAGAAACCACAGGAACTACTGGCTGTGCGAATTTACACTCGCCAGTCAATGCAGAAAAAACTGAAATTAAACGTCAAAATAAATGGGCTGGACAATCGTAAAACAGGGCCACTGAAAGACTGGACACTACAATACCGACAGTATGTGATTGACCCTCTAAGCAGCAAAGCTACGGACCTGGTTGAAACTGAAACCGCCCCGTTGTTACTCAAGACTAACCATGGCGTAACGGGTGAAAGATTATTTTTTATTCCACTTGGTGCTGATTTACCCGTGCAGCAAAGTTACACCATTGACGTGAGCCTGGAGCAGGGTGCTGATGCCTATATTATTCTTACGCGAACTGTCCCCGGCCTATATCCCAGTCGTCAGTTATACCCGGACATCGAGATTGAGACAGGCAATGAATAATCAATACAATAGAGTTTTCCTGGCAAACTTTTTACTCTGCCTGCTGCTGGTATTGCCCCATCAGCTTCTGGCAAAAAATGAGTTAAATAAATCCAGCAGTATAAAATCAGTGTGGAAAGAAAAACGTGCCAGTCACTACCAGAATTATTCATCGAAAAACCTGAAACTTGCAGAATCTATTTTTGAACAGCTATTGCTTAATCAGACAACTGAAAAACTTCGCCAGAAATTACGCAGCCTGAATTTAACACTGATTGAAACCGGTGAATTTCTTCTAATTAGTGAAGCACAACCACCTTACACCGGCCAGGGTCTGTATGTGATTCGTGCATCCTCGGCAGGCACGCCCGTCAGCCCAGTATTATTGCAGGCGCCGCATGGCTATTATGATCTTAAAACCGGCAGTATTGCCATTAAAATAATGCAGGAAAATGCCATCAGAGCACTGGCAGTAAATACAGTCCATCGGCGTATCAGATATGTAGATAAAGCCAGACATACCGATAATAAAAATGCAGATATGGCGCATTTATCAGAGAGTCTATTAATGGCATTTAGCCGGGCATTTGCAAAAGTGGTTGATAATGGTCGCATTATTCAACTGCATGGGTTTAATGCAGATAAGCGGCCGCAAACCAGACAGCTTGATATGATTATTAGCAATGGTACAAGCGTTGTCAGTCAACAGTTGATCTCACAAAAAGACTGTATCGACCGAGCTTTATCCACCAGCAGTAAAATTTATTCACTGGATATCAGCATACTAGGAGGAGAGAAAAACCGTATTGGGCAGGCAGTTCGTAAGCAGGATTTTAGCGGCTTTAATCACATAGAAATGAGCCTGCCGCTGCGCAAAAAATTAAATCGCTCGGCACGTCAACGTCGCGCCTTCAGCCAGTGTTTTGCTAAATGAAAACATTCACCATCACTACACATGCCATTAAACGTTTGCTGTTTTATGCTGCTCGCTCTGGTGTTGTTCTAATCGCTATGGTTTCGCAGGCGGTATTGGCATCACCCGATGAGTTACAGCTGGCAGTGGATGAGTCAGTTATACCTCAATTGCGCTGGGATAGTTTAACGGGTAAAGATGAATGGCTAGCTGGCCCTCGACCTGAAAAACAGGAAGGACAATACAGAGTCGTGTTACAGCCGGGAGAAAGCTTGAGTGTGTTACAGGCCGCTAAATCCTGGCTGCGCCTGTTATCACTGAAACCACTTAACTGGGCTCAGACGATACAGGTAGAGCAATCAGGCGATGGCAAACTGTTTGTTTCTCAGTCTTTAAAACCAGGAGAACTTCAGCAGCATGCATTGCTTCAACCGCTAAATCAGAGCTATATTGCCCGCTTACAAAATAACTCTTCACAGGCAATCACTCTGTCTCTGTATCGCTCTCGTTATTTTCGGGCATCACCTGAAGTCATTTATAGCGATGTGAAATCTCTGCAGCTAGAAACAGTAGACCTGCAGATAACACCCACTACCGGTTTGCAGCGATATTACCGGCTAGCGGCAATGGCTTCTACCCGGTTACGCATTAAAGGCCCGCAACGTTTAGCCATTAATATGCGCAGGCCATTAAACAACCAGACTGTTCCGGCATCAGAATCTCATCTGAGTATATATCTGGACAAGCAACTGCATCAGTCACTGGAAAATTATTTTGAAGAAGATTATAGCCATAGCATTCGGCTTAATGGCAGGCGCGTTGCCGTATCCAGGGCGTCAACTATTTTTATGGACATAGCTGAAGGTGAGCATGAGCTCATGCTGCAAAGCGGCAGTAATCTGTATCTACAGGTGAGGGCACTTAATCAACTCTACTGGTCAGATCTAAATCTACCCGCGGCGACACGCTGGCTCAATGATCCACTATTAGTGACTGCAAAGTCTGATGAAAGCGTGCCTGCGCCGAGTTTGCCCCTGTCTGCTATAGAGCAGCGATTATTACAGCAGTCGCGGGACAATTCTCAGCCAGATGGAGCACTTGCAGCACTGGCAGAAATCGACCAGCTGCTTATTAACACACCCGGGCTATCCTGGTCTGCGCAGCAATCTCTTGTTCAGTTGCGGCAGAAAATCAAACAGCGTTATACCCATTTCCAGCCTGTCTTGCCGGTATCTTTAAAGGCTTCATCTGCGGTTTATCAACATCGCTGGCTAGCGTATACAAAAGACCGCCTGCAATATCGCAGGCGTGAACAGACTTATTATCTGGCACAGCAGTTTTTCAAAGCGCGAGTACAACAATCGGGGCGACAGGGTTTTCATTTATTAGATGATCGGCAGATAGAATATAGCATTACCCCTGTGGGCTATCCTGCAGAGTTGCAGTTGCTTATTTATCAAGCAGAAAAGTTGCCCGCACAGGAGCTGTGGATACAGTTTGATGAGCAACCTGCACAGGCCATTCAGCTTCGGGATTATTCCGCTGCACAGCTGAAAACTCAGGTTTCGGTGATACAAACAGCACTTGCGGCACAGGGGTGTTGCACATCAGTACTGGGTAAGCTGGCCGCAGACAGAGGCAGTGCAGCTCGGGTCAGTGTAGCCAGTGTGCAGCTGCCACTGAGTGCCGCTACCCGGCGAGTAAAAATCTGGCAGAAAGATACCCAGAAACCACTGTGGCTGGCTCTACAGCAGCGCCGTGGCTCAACTTATAAATTATCCCAGGCTCAATTTATATACCAGATGCAACAGACGAATGCCTTTAACCGATTTACTCGTGCCTTAGCCGCCTGGGCTGTAGACGCGGATAAGCCCCAGAAAATGGGCCAGAACCTGAACCCGGGTTCACTAGAAAATCACTGGTTACCGCTGCTCAAACAGCTCGCCGCGACTTACCATAAACGGCTGGAAAACATTCAGCCTCTGCAGTTCAATAGCCAGTCTAAAATGTCGGCTGATGACGCTAAGACTATTCAGGCCCATGCACTGCTGGCAGAACAGTCGCAGCAATGGCTGCTGGCGCTGGAACGCTGGTCTCAGCTATGGACACAGACGGCTGGCGAGGCTCAACAAATTGCACTGCAGCATATGGTGATGAATATGCAGCGCACGGGCCAGCATGCGCTGGCGAAGCAGTTACAGTTAGCTATTATCTTTAGTCGGCCTGGGTCAAATAATGCGGCATCACTGGTTGAATCACAGCTTGAGCTGTTGTTAAAGAATTACAGACAGCAGGGTAAGAGTGAAGCCAGAGTGGCTCTATTGTCAGCATTTTTTGTGCATCAGCCGAATGTTTATAATCTGCAACGACTGGCGCTGATTATGGTAGAAGAAGGTCGCTGGCAGCAGGGGCTGGAGTTGCTTTTACTATTGCCTGAACTGCAGCCAGAACCGCAGCGCGAGTTAGAAGCTGTTCTGCTCAGTGCATTGCAGGTCAGCTGGCTGGATGTGTTCGACCAGCAGTTGTTAGAGGCCGGCCTTCCCATAACCCAGGTTAATAAATGGCAGGGCCTGAAAGCCCTGTTCAATCAGGATTATGCCACTGCTCGACTATATTTTTCCGCTGCAAACAGTGAGGCAGATAAGCAGGTTCAACTGTGGGTGTCCACATTAGAGGAATCAGAGCAGCTGCAACGCCGCCTGCTATCAGCAGATGTCAGTGTGCGTCAGAGTGCGCTAAAGCAATGGCAGGCATTACAGTTAAGAATTATTTCACAGCTCAGCACGGGCTGGCGCGTTGAACATGCATCCGTAATGTCCCATGGCGGGCAGGTAATACTCAGACAGCCATCTACCCAGGTGTCTTTAATGCACTATTTAAGCCGTCCACAACAGCCACTTGAATTGCAAATTGCCGGGCCGGCACGTCTTAAATTGCAGATTCGCCCTCTGCATCAGATGCCACAGGGCAGGGCAGAAGTCATCAACAGCTCCTACCATGTGGGTCATGTGGTTAAAGAAGGTGAGCAACCGCTAAATTTTCCGATTAATCATAATTTAGCTTCGAAAAGCTGGCGGCTGGATAGAAAATTAATTGATGAAAAAGGGGTTTTGCAAAGTGTTGTGCCGGGTCAGCGTTTAAACCAGGAGCTCATTCTTGGAGCCGGTGTGCACCGACTGAGAATCGCCGGGGAGGGTGATTTGCTGATTCGCCTGCAGACCCAGTACAACCCGGTTCCCGCCAGTGTACTACCGCAATTAACGGCACAGACTATGGCGGTGATACTGGATAAGACTGTAGCAGAAGACAATAAGGTGAAGCCGGTTTCTCTAATAACGGCAGTGACCGATGAATGGCTATCTACCGGTATAGAACCTGATGCATCCGTTGCATTGCAACAGTTGCAGCTGCTGGCGTTACAGCTGCAAAACAAAAGCGCGAATACGGCACAATTGATTTCTCAGGTGATCTCTCAGGCCGAAAAAATCTATGCGAGTAGTCATCGAGCGGCTGAATTAACGGCTACTATGTCACGTATTCGACGTTACAGCCGCTGGGATCTGCTCAATTCAGTAGAGCACAGTGATGGTGTGTGGGTGCAACGATTTAATCACTGGAAGGCAGAGTCACCTAAGAGTCGCCTGTATCAGGCCCTGTTGCCCGCATATAAAGAAGCAGATGAATTATTGCGTAATGGTGCTAGCCAGATAGTGTCCGTATTTAACCCACAGGAGAGCCAGCTGGAGATTCAGCTACAGGCCATCAGCCCATTGTTTATTCGCACCCGGCAGGTACAGATTAGTTACCAGCTGAATAATAATAAACAGCGTATTCAGTCTGTTTCGCCAAAGGGTGAGCGTATTCGCATACGGGTTCCCCAGGGCCGCCATAGTATTAAAATTAGCCTGCTGCAGGCACCCCTGCATCACCGCCTGTTAATAACACTTAAAGAGCAGAACGGGCAGAGTGTAAGCCTGAAAAAATCACGCCGCTATCAGCTAGCCAGCCAGGCTCAACCGCTAATCTATCGACTACAGGGCCCAGCATGGTTACGCATAGATAAATATTTTATGAACCATACCGAAAGCACTTATCGCTATGTTTCGGCGGATGAGCAGCGCTTGACTTTACGTGTGGATGAAAAGGAGCAGAGCGCCTATTTTCGGGTATTTCAACGGCGTGAAAACCAGGCTATTTTAACGGCTCAGCTTATCAACTGGGAAGATGATATGCAGCCTGAAATATTGCCACAATATGAGCAAACGGCCGATTTAAACCTGGCACAAACAAAACCTTACAAACTGAAGGATGACTGGAATCTCGGTCGGCAACAAAGTGGCACAACCAGTTTACTGCTGACCCGGGTGGATCAAAATCTAATTATTGATGAGTTAGCCATTTCCACCGATAAGTACCTTGAGTCAGAGCTGGCTTACCGCCAGTATCAACCAGTATCTGAAGACTGGTTTTATGTGGCAGGTATCGCCCGTTATCGTCAGCAGGGTAGAGCCTCTATGGGTGTGAAATCATGGCTGCGGGGCCAGTTTGCTACTATTCCGATAGACTGGACAGTGGATGGCCGTGCCTATGCCCAGCAACTGGAGTCGGGAACAGAATCCAGTGCTCTGCTTCAATTAAGGCTGAGCCAGACACGTATGCTGGGTAACCAGTTTTATCATCTACCCAGGCTGGATGTATTCGCTCGCTGGCTGAGTGCAGAGAGTGATACCGGGAACACAAATGTCGACCGCGATGTATACAGCGACTACAAACGAGATCACCCGTCTGGCCTCAGACTGTCAGAAACTCTGGTGTATCGACCGTATCAGGATATGGAGTTATACACTGGCCTGTTACTTGTCAGCAATTCTCGCTGGCAGGAGCTGGATCAATACCAGAGCCGACTGGGTGCCAGGGTGCAATGGGGAGATGTTCGCTGGGACATTAATGCAAGACAGTTTGAGTTTCTGGCGGATAAAAATCGCCCGCAAAACAGATCACGTAGTGTGTTCCAGGCTCGTGTGTTACTGGAAAAATGGCTCAACCCCCGTTACCGGTTTGAACTGGCAGCTGCGCTTGATCATGATATTGATAGCGGTGATGACACCCTGCGTTTGCAACTGAGTGTGCATCAGTCTGAAGGCAGGGGTTATAGTGACTATTCACCCGCAGAAACGCTGTTTCGTAATGTGCGGCAGACAAAATTAAAGCCGGGGCTCGATAATGAATTTAACTGAAACCAGCCTGGATTATAGCAGCGAGCTATTACGCAATGACCTGAGTGAGCGCTGGCAGCAACTTAATCAGCGCTATATTGAGCAACTGGAACAGGCGTATCAACTGTGGCTAAGCAGTGATGACACAGGCGTCAATACGTCGGATCAAGGCTTGCTGGGTTTTATGCTGTTTCAGATAAATGAGCAGAAAGATGCGATTAGCCAGCTGAAAAAAATCCGGGCAAACTTTAGTCATATCTATTTGAAATCAACAGATAACAGTGAACGCGAGCAGCATATTCTTGATTTCTCAGCCGAGCTGGGAGCCGACAGAAAAACCCTGCGCCAGGATAACAGGGCATTTTCCCGCTGGTTCGGTCGTGATGCCATTATCGAACGCTATCAGTCAATTTTATTTGAACATCAACGTTGCCTGGCATTTTATCTGGATCGCCTGGGCAGTCTGTGTCACCACATTTTTGCGCAACAGGACGATGTAGAAAAGTTCTGGCGCCAGTTCAACATTGAAGAAACGCTGCACCCATTACTGGTTTTTGATGGTGATGAACGGGTCAGGGTTGAGACATTTAAATGTCTGTCGCGAGCAGTGGGTGCCCTGCCTGAGGGACAGCATGACCGTCTGGTTAGCGATGCAACCGTACAGTATATTTATCGATCGGCATTGCAGCGACATCAGGATATCTGGATTCAACGAGAAGCCCTGTCACTGCTCACGGTGCTCTCAACCGAGTCTTTGCTGAGGGTATTACAGAAACGTATTAACCAGCCACATGATGGCGATGATATTTTTGTACGTCGCCATGCAGTGAGTATTATTGGTGAATATCAGAATCGTCTACCAGAATTGCAGGCGTTGCTCTATACCCTGATAGCTGATCCCAGCCCGGCGGTAAGACAAATGCTACCCCAGGCCCTGTTGAATTCTCCACTGGAAATAAGGCAGTCGATTCTTCACACCCTGTTAAAGCGTGACCCGTCACCGGCTGTACGCGCATCGGTGTTGCTGATCATTCCACAGTTGTCAGGTGAGCAGAGAGCTAATCATAATGATGACTTTGAGCTAATGCAGAGTTTGCTGGTGCAGTGTTTTCAGCATGAAGATGATGAATTTGTAATTAAAAGCGGGCTAAAAGTGCTGCTGGACTGTTTGCCTGAGTTTAGTGAAGCGGTACTAAATCGGTGGATAGACACCCTGTTGCCCCATTGTCGTTTACTGCATGCAGAAGGGCAGACGCTGGCTATTCGGCGCATGGCCGCGCAGCTTATGGAATGGCTGTGGCTCTATGCAAATAAACCGGCCAGGTCACTGCATAATGTTCTGGATGACCTGCTAACAGATTGCGTTGAAGGCGGGCGGGTTCTGTTGACCCAATCTATTATGCAGCATGATCACCTGTTACTGGGGCGCATTATGTCACTGCTGGCTCAGCAGGATCATGCACTGACGCTGGAGAAGGGCTGGCGAGGATATTACCTGCGTAAGGGTGAACGCTTTGCTTTTCGCTGGTGGCGTTTCTGGCACGAACTGCGCAATAGTTCAACCGATAAACGTCAGTCTCATCGGCACACCATAGGTCGCCATTATCATGGTTTACTGCATGCACCCAGCGCCATTATGAGTGAACTGGCAGAAACCAGAGTACCGGGTGAACCCCTGTATATTTCTGAAGAAAATGCATCACGCTATTATTTGCCACTGGTGGATCAGGCACTTGCGGCACTGGATCAGGGCTGGCCAACCCGGTATTTTCGAATTGTTAGCGCCGAAGGTGTTACCGATTTGCGCCCCCCGGATAATGTCTTAAAACGGCTCAGGGCGCATCTGCAAATATCCTCTCGCTTTACAGAATTTGCACGCCTGCGTAACTGGCAGGAGAGTGATGGCGACCCCACCGCCTATATTCAGGCTCTACGTCAGCTGGGCTTTGAGGTGGTATTTAAGCCCCATGATGAAGTTAGCACCGATGCATCTCTGGCCGACACCTCGGTAACACGATTTTTCACCGCACTGGTGCCATTTAACTGGAGCCAGCAACTCGAACAACTAGAGGATTATTTCTTTTCAGTATACGAAAACACCCTGTTTCATCTGGCTGCGTTTGTGGCACTGGTGAGTGCTTATTTCTTTGGCCGGCATATCTATCTGAACCAGGTAATGCGGCGTACTCGTAAGCGCATACCCCTGGTAATAGGCGGCTGGGGTACCCGGGGAAAGTCCGGCACCGAGCGCCTCAAAGCCGCTTTGTTTAATGCACTGGGCTATTCGGTTGTATCCAAAACCAGTGGTTGCGAAGCAATGTTTCTACATGCACCTGCTTTTGGCCCGCTGCGTGAAATGTTTCTGTTTCGACCCTATGACAAGGCCACAATCTGGGAACAGCTGGATGTAGTCAAAATATCTAATCAGCTGGGCTGCGAAGTCTTTTTATGGGAATGCATGGGGCTGACCCCATCTTATGTGCAGGTGCTGCAACGTGACTGGATGCGAGACGATATCTCTACCATTACCAACACCTATCCGGATCATGAAAATCTGCAGGGTCCCGCCGGCTATGATATTCCTCGGGTAATGACTAACTTTATTCCCGCTGAATCTTTGCTGATAACCTCTGAAGAACAGATGCTACCCGTTTTGCGTAACAGTGCTCGCCAGCTAAACACCCGTATACGCAGTGTCGGCTGGTTACAGGCCGGGCTGATTACAGACGATATACTGCAGCGTTTTCCCTATGAAGAGCACCCGTATAATATTGCCCTGGTACTGGAAATGGCAGATGAGCTGGGCCTGGACAGAGATTTTGCACTGAAAGAAATGGCTGATAAAGTGGTCGCCGATCTGGGTGTACTAAAGGCTTTTCCAGTGGTTAATATTGCGGGCCGGCAACTGGAATTTATTAATGGCATGTCAGCCAATGAACGTTTTGGAACATTAAGTAACTGGTCACGAATGGGCATGGATCAACATGACCTTAACACAGATGCAAATATCTGGGTGAGCACCGTCATTAATAATCGCGCAGACCGGGTGGCTCGCTCACAGGTTTTTGCCAGCATTATGGCGCAGGATATTGCTGTCGACAGACATATTTTAATCGGCGACAACCTGCAGGGTTTGCTCGGCTATATACAGAAAGCCTGGCAGGAACAAAAGCTGAGCCTGTTTGCGCAAAATCAGAGTAATGCAGCTGAGCGCCTTAAATCTATTGCCACACAACTACGCATACCCGTCAGTGAAACACAGGTGTTAAATCGTCTGCAGGCAATGACAACAGGTGTAGATATCAGGCTCGAAACAGAACAGATTGCAGATTATTTAAGCAACCCCGATTTGTTAAGCGAAGAACTGAAGCAACAGCAATGTGCATATCACCTGCTCATAACACAGCAATTTAAGAACGACCTGCAAAGCTGGCAGGAGTACCAGCAGTTAGTTAATAAACTGCAGCAGCAGGAAGAACCATCCTCCATTGATGCCGCCATGTTGCAACAGGCCTGGAAATGGTTTGCGAAAAAACTGGTGCCTGTAGATGATTACCATGCCCAGGGCGATGACGTAGTAAAGTGCATTGTTGAACAGACACCCCCTGGCCTGAAAAACAGGGTCATGGGAATGCAGAATATCAAAGGCACAGGGCTGGATTTTATTTATCGCTGGCAGGCCTGGAATAGTTGCTATCTGGCCTGTGAAAATTTATACCATAAAAATGCGGCAAAGGCAGAAGAAGCCGTGAAGTTACTGGCAAAGTTTCAGGAGTTCGGTTTATTATGCGAGCAAAAAGTAATGCAAAGCATTGAAGATATTAAAGAGAAGAGCTGGACTCAACGAGAAGAAATACAGGCCGAACTCGGCCTGATAAAACACAACTTACAGCAGGCACTGGCAGTATCGCAGACACATCAACAAACTACTCGCATAAGCAATAGCTGGATGCTGAAACTGGCAGAATTTGTCGAAGCTTTTATGGACGCAGGTGATGCGGTGAAACGTCGCAAACTGGCTAACCAGATTTATAAGGATATGACCCACAAGCGTATAAGTCACGAGCGAGCAGCGGTTGAATTACAGCAACTGAACAAACGACAGAAAGGCGGCTGGAGCAGAGAGTATCTTAATCAGTCGGGAACCTCTAATTAAGTCGGCCTGAGTTCAGGCCGAGATAAACTGGCATTAAAATGTTTTTAGATCACTGTCCCGTTAACTTAAAAAGTGCGGTCATTCCCGAATGCCTGTGTCGGGAACCCAGTGACTTTGCACTACTTAGGCCGCTGGATCTCCGACACAGGCACTCGGAGATGACGAGCACTTAAAGTTAACGGGACAGCAGTGAGTTAGGCCCATATATGAGCTGCCACACTGTAAGAATTGACAAATATAATATATAAGCGTAGTTTTTACCTATGGGTATAACTATGCTGTACTTATTTCACAAACCATCTGCTCCATAATTAAAAGCTGCAATAAGCGGCTGATACTTAAATCATGATGGGGCCCTGTGAATGAGATTTCCACTTATTCATCCTTAATCGTATGGTGTATGAACGTATCATTTCCAGGAGAGGATCATGAAGCGCATTTCATATTCACGCCCAGAATTTATTCTTATCAGCACCCTTATAATTAGTGCCTGTACACCTGACCTTTATGTTGAATCGGCTGACTTATCTCCAAACTGTCCAGATACCATAAATCAGATTACTTTTACTGCCAAAGTCAGAAACAAAGGCAATAAAACAGCAGATGCAACGAGCCTGTCTTTCAAAGTTGGCGGCGAATCATCACCACCGACTTTTCCTGTACCCTCATTATCACCTGGCGCAACTCACGTCGTGCAACGCTCATTAACACTTAATGTTGCACAGAATTATCAAAACACCATTCGCGTTGATATCAATAATAATGTGTCCGAATCAAATGAGAATAATAATGAGAAGAAACAGTTTTATACCGTTGTCCCCCCCGGTGACCGGGTATGTCTGACAAATGCACCCACTAATGCAAAAGGCATTCTGGTAGATGGGCAGTTTACCGGTGGCTTCCAGAATGACAATACCTTTATATCTAATAACCCGACTATAGCGGTTGGCAATGTCAGCACTGGCAGCAATAATGAAGTGATTGCTTATGCAATAAACCACCCCGTTAAATTACATCAAAATGCCAGCTGGACAAACTCAAATAACGATAATGTTGAAGTTGCCATGCAAAACATCATCCGTATCCCCGTTAAAGTGTGGATCGTTCGTGGTCCATTTAACACACAAAGTCAAATTGCGCTGGATGCCTTTGCCACAACTGAAGCTATATGGGAAGACGAACGTATGGGCCTGGAATTTAGCGCTTTCACAATTGAAGATGCTACCGGCAATTCCAGTGCCTCCAGTTACCATGACTTTACCTGTGTAGATAGAATCAATATGGAAAATGATATTGGTAAAACGGCAGACATGATTAATATCTACTATGTAAACAGAGTTGATGGTGGAACCGGTCGTGGACAGGCCTGTAATATCGGCAGTGATTTTGTTGCCATGGGTTCTAGCACCGGTGACGAGCTACTGTCCCATGAAATAGGCCATGATTTTGCATTAATACACAGCAATGGCCTGGCAAATTATGACCAGACCAATGTTATGCACTATGCCAGCAACACACGAGCATTTCTTACAGAAGGCCAGACATTCAGAGCACACCTGAATTCTAATTCAGCACTCAATAGCGTCTACGCCGCAAGACCCGGTCAGCCCACAAGAAACTGCCCACTGTCAACCAGCAATAATATCTGCCCACGAAATGATAAACGAATATGGGCTGATGGTACTTTTCCAGCAAATTAATTACATTTAGGAAAAATAAAGGGGGAGGGACCATGCTTAGCCACATAAACACTAGCAAACAGAACTCAATATTATTGATACTGAGCGCTGCGTTTTTTTTGGCAACATCAATAAGTCATGCTGAGGAGCAATCGATAGAGCAATTTGTGAACCAGTGGCTACTGAATAGCTGTGATGTTGGAGAAGAAAAGAAACCAGAAAAAATACTGGCCCAGTTTGGTGCACCAGCCGAAGACATTCTACTATATGCATTTAAAACAGGCCCCAATGAAAAGCAGTTAAAAGACTTTCAGGCGTCACGATCAAAAAACTGGGAGAGAAGAAAAGCACTTGTAAACTCAGAAAAAATACAGGCGTTATCAAAAAATGATGCCCGTTTAATTAAAAAAACAAGTCGTGATGAATATATTAAACGCCAAACCGATTTATATAAAAACCGTTATCAGGACAGGGCTTTACAGGGCTTAGCTATTGTCGGCACTATTAAGTCACAAAAAACGCTGCAGGACTTTGTAAAAAAAGATAAATCTTTATTAAATGAATCAGCTATTAAAACTCTTGATGCCATTAAAAGACGCAATACCTTATTAAAACAGTAGTCGGGTTTAAAAATACCGGTTTATTGATGGCTATAACCAAATCAAATATAATGTTGGAAATCGAAAATTAAACTGATATAACTATCTCATATGAATATAATGGAGCTGTAGCTGATATACTCTTCTGAAATTATTGTCATATAGTTTTTTCAATTTCACTCACTACTGTCTCGTTAACTTTTTAAATATTAATTTCAGGTCTGATATATCAGGATATTGACATGCATCGATTAAATGAGACATGAAAATAAAAAACTACAAATTGATCATTCACGAATACCTAAAGTGATATATGACGATCCTGAAAAAGGCCTCAATCAATCAGATAAAAAAATAGTTTACTTGAATCACAATTATAAGATATTCTAATTGTTGAATATTTTGAAAACCAAATACTAGGCTGGATATGGATTCGGGTGCTTTCCTGGTTCTCCTATGTCTACTAAAGTCAGCAGTTTAGTTTTATGGGTGAACACAAGTTTAACGACCATTATTTGCGGTCAGAAGAACCAGTTTAAAAACGGGGGCGAGTTTGCTATGTGGGGTTTGCTAGACACTTACCATCTCTCAATCATTACCCGGATAATTCATTCGATAATCTGGCAACAAACCTCGCTTAACCGATTTTAATGTGTAATGAATATATGCCGGCTGTGTTTTGCTTTTAACTACCTGAGTAAACTTAATTGAATATTCCGCCACCAACCCATCAAGTAGTTTTAAACTTTCTATTTCTGAAGCAGACGATGAAATTATTATTTTTTTACCAGTTGGGTTTATTCCATCAAACTGTTTAATTTTTCTTGCCTGATACAATAGCTCTTCGCCTTTTTTACCTCGCCACATAACAATGGCTGTTTCATTATTTTTTATACCGTAAAACTGACCTTTTACCAGCTCGATAAATTGGGTGTTATTGCATTCATTCAGTGCCGCAGCTGAAACCTGACACTGCCGGTCGGTTATTTCATATAAACCAATAAAATTATTTTTATGATTAACTTTGTCACCAGCACAGGCAGCAAATGACAGTGACATTAAAAATAGAGCCGTGCCATTTAAGCAATTTGTTATGGTTTTCTTATCCATTTTTATCCCTTAATGCGCAAAGTAAATTTAAAATCGTCATATTTTCACTACAAGCCTAACTGTCATTCCTGCGAAGGCACACTACTGTCCGGAATAAATAACAAGACTCTCATGAGCTATCGGTATTTAATAAAGCTTAAACAACGGTGTAATGCTAAAAAATCTCTACCACGGATACTCAAACGTAATCCGCGTTTTCTGATCAACCCAGTCATAAACCAATTTCGCATTACCCACATCTAAATGAATGCAGCCGCCGGTTTCACCACCATTACCGGCATAAGTAGCAGGGTTCGGCCATTCATGAATGAATATACCGCGCTGCCCCCAAATTAAAATAGAGAAGTTCATTCTGCACGGCAACGTTACCCCAGCATAATCACAAACATACTCTTTACTGAAATACGGGTTAACTTTAACGCCGCCCTTTTTCGGGTTAATCATCATATCGGTTGGGTATTTAAGCCCCTTTTTTCCCAGACAGCGAAATGTTTTATAGCCCCTGCATTCCATTTTCCCTTCGCCTAATTTATTAAACTTAATGTGAATCCGTTTTGCCATTGTTGGCTCCTTGTTTGTTAAATGAATATTGAGAGTTTTTCACAAGAACAGATAAAATAAAAAAAACGAACATCGTCATTCCGGTATGCTTTTGAGCCGGAATCCAGTGACTTTGATACTTAGTTTACGGGATTCAAAGTCGCTGGTCGAGGTTTTTCAGGGGCTCATAATCCAGCACAAAGCCCTTTACAATGTATTTGCGTAACTGCCGGGTATCCCACTGGCGACGAATTAACGGGAATTTAGGTGCATCTCCATTTATTACAAAAAATGCTATAAACTGACCATTTCTACAATTTGTGATATAATGTTCATATAGAGGGGGGCGCTATTATGAGCAATCATACTATTTCATCAAATTTACTCAGAATACGTAAGGATCGAGGCTTAAGTCAGGAGCGGCTTGCTGAGATTTCAGGGTTATCCCGAGGAGCTTATCGAAATCTTGAGAAAGGCCGTGCAGATCCACGTACCGATACTTTAAAGTCTTTGGCATCGGCACTTGAAGTACCTCTCAAAGAGCTTTTTAGTCCTGTTCGAGTCCTTGAAAGAGTGCGTTTTCGTTCTTTAAAACGCCTCAAAAGTCGAGATCAGGTATTGTCTCAGGTTACTCGCTGGTTGGGTGATTTTTCAGATCTAGAAGGCCTAACTGGAGAAAAATCGGCACATGGCCTGGAGCCTTTGTGGGCAGCTATAGATCGTAGAAAGGATAGGGACATTCTGGCTATTGCTGCAATGACTAGAGAAAATTTTGGTCTATCTGAGCGTGAGCCAGTTCATGATATTTGCGGCTTACTTGAATCTATGGGGGTCAAAGTGTCTTCGCTTTGTGTGGCGAATGATGCCTTCATGGGGCTATCAGTTAGTGAGGAAGATGGTGGACCAGCTGTTATTGTTAATACCTGGGAGCGCTTACCGGTCGAAACCTGGATATTTAGTGCGGCTCATGAATTGGGGCACTTGTTGTTGCATCTTGGTGCTTATGATGTTTCTGAAGAACAGGAAAATAAAGAACAAGAAGTTGAGGCAGACAAATTTGCATCTTATTTTTTGATGCCAAAAGAAGTATTTCAAAAGGAATGGGAAGAAAGTGCTGGATTGCCTTTAGTTGATCGTGTTCTTAAAGTTAAACGAGTCTTTCGTGTGAGTTGGCGTACTGTTTTATTCCGTGTTACACAAATGCTTCCTGATAATAAACGTTTTCTTTTATGGCAGCGCTTCAATCAAGAATATAAACAACGTAAAAATGGTAGATCACTCCTAAAGCATGATGAACCCTATGGGATTGATAAAGAAATTTATCAAGACCCTCATGGTGTAAGGCCTGTGGGGATTGAGCCAGAAGGTATGCAGCCACATGATTTTATGGAGGATCGCCTTTCTCGTCTTGTAAGGAAAGCTGTCGAAGAAGATATTATTTCCATGTCTCGGGCTTCAGAAATATTGCAAATGCCACTCAAACAAATGAGAGAGCTATCTTGCTCATGGGTAGCATAGGAGGCAGTTGCAAAAAAATCCTTCACTAGCTGTATTAAAAAAATCAGTATTGTAAACATGCTATTTAACATAATATACATTATGCGCATATGCTGGGATATAAACAGCGTAAATACCACACATTTGTTGGTCGACCACAGTAAGTGCTAAAGAAATTAACAATAGGTATTAAACTCGGTAACCAGTGATTTATGACGACCAAATATGAGCATATAACAATCTGTCTATCGTATCGGTTACTTAAATATTTTTGTTAAAGATATAATTATTATTTCCACGCTGTCCTGCATTCGTTAAATACAGGTTTGTGACATTGCTGACAATGCTGATGATTTAAATCTTTATATATTGAATGAATGGCCTGAGCCTTATTGTCATAGAAAAATTTTGAACCTATGGCTTTCAAAAAACCACTCTCTGCAAAAAACTGCCATAACTCAGCTTTTAAACCACAGATATAAAGTCCGCCACCCAGGGACTGTAAACGTTTTGCTTCTCTTGCCAGCATTTCGCCACCGGCCATATCAATATAATTGACCCGTGATGCCACAAGCAAAATATGGTTAATACCCGTTGTTGATTCAAGTTGTTGTAATTTATTCTGTAAATAGCTGACTGAACCAAAATAAATGGCGCGATCGATACGCAGCAGCTTTAACTGTGGGCATTCATCTAAAGCATAAGTTTCGACATTAAGTAACGGTCGACGCGGTTCAGACTCATCCGGTACTAGTAACGTAATATTAGGCTTGGACGTTTTGGCCAGAAAGATGACCAGTGAAAATACGCTAATTGGACATCCATACGCTAATTGGACATCCATGATAACAAAATGCCTGGATGCAATCTAAGTCTTTGTTTTTACTGAGCCCTTAACATGGGTGTCCTATTAAACTCTTTATTATTTATTAAATATTTAGTCTTTAGCACTTACTGTGGTCGACCAAAGGAATTTAAACAAAGTTTTTTAGGAAAGTACGCAAAGTTTTAGAAATGTATGCAATGTGAAATGGTGAATATACTCAATGTGTTATTTGTGGTGCTGAAGGCCGACCAGGTCCACAACATGCGAAAGTTAAATGGCTTATCTGTATCAGTGAAAGATAGCTGAAATAGTTAAAGCTAGAAATACTCAACAAAACCATGCCTGATTTAAGCAAGCTGAAAGTTTTTTAAACCCATTGTTGCTAAAGGCTTCGCCCAGGTGGGCATGTCCTGTTCGAGAATTTTTATCTTCCCTGCTTCCACACTAAATAATTTTTTAATCGCCGGTTTGTCATTAGTAAGGGGTATTGAATTATCAAACACAACTGCTTGATAGCAGCCCGGTAATAATGTCATCATGTTGTGGATTGAGCGAGTATATCTCTGCCGGATCTTCTCTTCAGGAATATTATGTCCTCCCCTGGATACCCGGTACCTAACTCGTTCGATATGTAGCTCGACTGATGACAGCCCGCAATAATAAAACCGTATCTGGACACTATTTTTCATCGCATCACGTAACAGTTGAGTGATGGAGTTTCCTCCCAGGGTGGTCTCAAAGTTGTAATCCGTATCCTGAATAATTGCATTGACTAAATGATCATAACCCATCTTCCAGGCCCGGGCATTGGCTTCTTGCTGGGAAAGCGTCGGATTTTCATCTCGCAGTTGTCGGGCTATCTCATCGGGATTGAAATACTCACCACCAGATTCTCGTATTCTGGCTCCGGCGATTGAGCTTTTGCCTGCGCCGTTGACCCCGGCAATGACAGTGATCAAGGATGCTTTTCCTGGCCCTTATAGGCATTGTTAAGGTCGTCATCCGACGACGCAAATAATGCATCAGCCGCCTGATGGGATGCTGGAGAGGCAATGCGCTGGAACAGGCGATCATATTCGTCCGCCTCCTGGGCTAATTCCAGTTCACGTACCTTTTCAAGGAGCTCTGCATAGTGCTGTTTCATATCTAAAATGGTCTGGTATTGATCAACACCGATCACGACCGCTTTATCAGATTTGCGCAACTGGAGTTTCACGATTTGTTGTGATTCAGCCAACTGGTTCAACGATACTTCGATTTGACGACCGAACTCCCCGCTCCGTCTTGATAATAGTGAATTTAGCGGAGTTAACCACTTCAAAGAGGCTAAGTCTCTAAGTGCTTTCATCACCAGAATGCTGTCTGGGGTGGCAGCAAGCCTGTCATCTTCGATGTGCTGTGTAGTCATGCGTTCGTCTCCTATCAACTACTTAATAGTATAGCATCTAAGTGGCGCAAGCGCCACTTGAGGCGCTTGTGCTACTTATGGTCAATTGCACAACCTGTGAATAATCGTCGGTGCTGGTGGCCGAAAATTTTTGATTAAGTTTTGACTATCAATATAATTTTCAGACTGGTATATCTAAAGCAAAATAGCTTGGATCAACGTGAAACAGCGTTAATCAACTAAAGGCGCCCTAAAAGTAAAACGTACCATATAAAAGTACACCTCGATGGCTATCTCTAATCGCGCCATTCCAGTTATCTTTCTTTACTCTCACATCAGTCGACACACGAGAAACACCCGCACCGATTGAAAAGTTTTTGAACAGTTTATATTCGATGTCCAGTTCATAATTAAGTAAAGCACCTTTAATTTTGTCACTCAACTCAATAAAAAAAGTTTCCGATTTGTAATGAACAGACCAGTTGGGGTTGATTTTATAACCCACGCTTAAACCAAACGTGGGTAGAGGTGCAGTAACATCGTTAACACCTGCCTGTGAACCACTCACCAGGCTGTAATTAATATCATAGGTTGTGAAGCTAAGGCCGGCTAGCAGGCTTAGTTCAACTTCTTCTGAATGATAAAACGAATAAGCATAACCCAGCTTGTAAACCGTATATTTGATATTTGAAGTCAGTGTTTCACTGGCATTATAGGTTTCATCACCGATGGTTAAATCGGCGGTGAGTGTTTTGCTACCCGGCCTGTCTATACTAAATGCAGTGAAATCTATTCTGTGTTTATGATTGAACCTATAATAGGCATCAATTCTAGGAATGCTATCCTTGTCTTTGCTGCCCAGGTCATCTTCAAAGCTTATTCCAGAGCCTATGCCCGCATTAGATAATATTGTGATATTAGTTGTGGCTTTATCAACCAAATAACCGCTTAAGCGAATCATGGATTTATCAGGAAAGGCAACGGTCTTTTTTTCAGTTGATTCATTCGCTATTGTTACACTTGAAAATAAAAATAAACAGACAAGTTGAGATAGGATTAAAAGTTTTAGATAAGTTTTATTTAAATACATTGTTAATGTCCTGTGGTATTAAGCCTTGAGTATTGTTGTTGAATCGAATAATTAATTTAAATTGAGGTTGTTCTTTTATCAGGAAAATACAAATCAAGTAATTTTAAAGCAAAAACAATATAGGCTGTCGCCAACAAAATAAGTAATATTCTATTTAAAAAGAGTGAGCTAAAATCCGCTCCCTCTGCCGTGCTGCCGTTAATTAGTATAAGCAAGGCAATAAAAGCCGAAGCATAATATTTAGATCCAGGCTGCCCGGAAAAAATATTTTTCGCAAATAACAAAGCCGTTAAAAACATCAGTACGATATAAAAGTAGTACTCGGGTACCGCCACAATCAGCCAGTAAAATAACATCGCACACAAGCCGCCTAGTAATGTCGAAATAACTGCGTCTCTTGCCGCTTCTTTTCCAGCACTGAGCTCAGGTTTTAAAATAAAGAACGAAGAGAAAATCATAACCACCAGATAATCAGTCAGATTAAAAATAATAAACAGACTGGCCATGGGAAAAATAATTACCGTGCTTTTAAAGGCACTTTGCGCGGCGCGTGGTGAATATGTTCGTTGAAAGCCGGGTTTCTGTGGAAAGCTTGTTGACTTTGGGTCGGGCACTAACAAATAGGAAATCCAGACCATAATGACCGTTAAGCAGCCAGAGTAAATAAAGCCAAAAGAAAAACCGATCGCCAGACCTTCATTTGAGTTTGCCAGCATAGGAAGTAATAAAACTGCAATCATGCTCACTAAGGTTAGCCAGAATGAGCCCCCACGGTTAAGGTAGTAATAAAGATGAAACAGCACAAAACCCAGCAATAGAATATAGGCTAACGGGTACTGTAAAAAAAACAGCGAGAATACCAGCCCGAGAGCAAAGGCCTTTACTGTGCTTAGCATATTTTGCAGGCCCGCTTTTAGAGAGAGCATGGGTAAGGGCAGGCTTAAAAAAAATGCCGTAAACACCGGCATTAAAAAAGCCAGTGGCCAGTTAATGCCATAGGCGATTGCCACTGCAAGGGTCACCCCGACTGCATAGCGAATGACGCGAACACTTGTCTGATCCTGGCTAATTAAATGTAACCAGGTTCTAAACGATGAAATTTTTATCGATGCAACATTCAACATATTAATAGACAAATGAGAACCAGCTTAAGATACGAATCCAGATCCAGCCAAGGGGATTTATAATCCAGTTATTACTGGTATAAACCAGTACATCCGCCTGCCCGCCCAACCGGCGATATCCACGGGCACTTTCATCATCAAAGGTAATTATCACCGGAAAACGTTGCGCGTCACGCAACCAGCCCGATTTGCCTTCTACCATCGCCAAACTACCCACCGCCCCGGAGTTACCATAGTCTACCGCAAAACCTATGCTACTAACGGTGCCACTAAATATTTTTCCCGGTGCTACATCCAGCGCAATATCAACTGAATTTCCTGGTTTAATATTGGCAATATTATTTTCACGATAGTTTGCCTGAATCCAGACATTATTCGCTTCAATAAAGGTCATGACGGGGGTGCCTGTACTGGCATAATGCCCCACATCTATTTGCAAGTTAGTAATGCCGCCCAGAGAAGGGGCAATAACGATTGTTCTGCTCAGGTCTAACTGGGCCTTTTTAAGGGCGGCAAGAGCAGAACGAATGCGTGGGTTTTTATTACCTTTTTTACCCAGCGACTGCTTGGCTTTATCCAGATTAGCGCGGGCACTAATCAGTTGGGCTTCTGCTGACTTAACCTTTGCACGGGCTTTGTCACCTTCTGATACTGAAAACACCCGCTGTTTTTCTAATTCATACACTCGCACACTTTGTACTTTCATATGATCCAGGTGCGTTTCAGCTTCAACCAGTCCAGCCTGGGCCGTGGTAACTGAGGCGGTGCCCGCACCAATTTCCTGACCGGCCAGCTCTAAAGCCGATTCAGCATTCTCAACCGTCAGCTCGTAATCTGCAGGGTCAATTTTAAATAAAATATCACCGGGCTTAACAATCTGATCCTTATTTACATTCACCTCAATCACTCTGCCAGATACCTGTGAAACAATCGGAATCACATAAGTTTGTATCCGCGCCTGATCTGTCCAGGGAGCAAGCCGATCTGCAAAGACGTACCAGATAAATAAAAACAAAACCACGTATAAAGCAATTTTAGAAATTTTACGGACTGGGTCCTGCTCATTTGGTGTTTTGGTTTTTTCTTCTGACATTTTTAACCCTTAATTAAACGGTATCGTTTTATTTTTCGTCATTCCCGATAGAAACATTCGGAGATGAAAGTATTTATTCTGTTTTTTATATTTGAAAATTTATAAAAATAACTGCCAGGGAGCCTCTGATTAAGTCTGGTTGATGAGATTGTTGTCAAAAAATTTCAGATACAAGGCGAAGATTGCAGCTAATAGCCCGCTATTAGCAAGATT
>QIDK01000250.1 GCA_003228405.1 Gammaproteobacteria bacterium
AGTAGTGGTGGAGGTAGTAGCAGTGGCGGTGGTGGCGGCGGCGGCGGCGGTTATCAGGATAACAGCTCACTCACTGAAGTCTATTTAACATCTGATAATAATTTCTGGCATTCTCTATCACTCAATATTATCGAAATTATCACTGGTGATGATGATTCAGCTGAACAAACCAGCTACTCCTCTGATGACACAGATACGGAAACCAATAATGATGTGATTGTTAACCGTGAAGCCGGCCTGATATTAGTGCGTGCAACCTATAAGCAACACAAAGTCATACAGTCTTTTGTTGATCAGGTACTAAGCAGCGCCAGGCGCCAGGTTATGATTGAAGCCACCATAGCCGAAATAAAACTCAGCGACCGCTACCAGGCAGGTGTGGACTGGACGGTTGTTGCAAACGACGCCAGTTCCGGCGTTAATGTTCTGACTGATCTGCGCGGCAGTAATTTAGGCCAGTCTCCATTTTCTTCCTTAACCCTCAATGGTTCGGCCGGTAGCAACCAGGTAACCGCAGCCCTCAGATCGCTGGAGCAATTTGGTGATGTTCAGGTTTTATCCAGCCCTAAAGTTATGGCGATTAATAACCAGCCCGCCATTCTTAAGGTCGTTGATAACATTGTTTACTTTGAAATGGATGTAGACACAACCGTATCCGATCGACAAACTCTTTCTACCTTTGAAACCGAGATAAGAACCATTCCGGTTGGATTTGTCATGGCGGTGACTCCGTATATTAACGCGGATGATGTTGTCACTCTTAATATTCGGCCGACTATTTCCAGAGTTATAGATTTCGTAGAAGACCCCAACCCGGCTTTTAAAGAGGCTGATGTTATTTCTTCGGTTCCGGTGATTCAGGTACGTGAAATAGAATCAATTTTAACTATTAATAGCGGCGACACTGCGGTTATCGGTGGCCTGATGCAGGATACCGTAAACGATAACTCAAAGAACGTGCCTTTTTTAGCGAATGTTCCATTTATTGGCGGCCTGTTTAGATATGAAGATGACCTCCGTGAAAAGTCTGAGTTAATTATTTTTATACGCCCATTGGTAATTAAACATGCCAGCTTAACGGGAGACCTGTCAAATTTTAAGAAATTTCTGCCAAAGCCTCTAAAATCATCCAGAAAAGATGTTGCTAAGTAGCCGGTGAAATTATGAGTCTGTTACTTGATGCACTAAAAAAAGCCGCCGACGATAAAAATAAAAAATCTTCACATTCCTCTATAAATGAACCAGCCGATAATCTGCCAGTTGATGAAGAAGTTTCTGGAATAAATGAAATACCTGTTGACAGCCTTGAGCTTGAACTAGAACCTGATGCGGCCGATATTAATACGGTTGAATCATCAGATGATTTCCCCGAAGTTGATCAGGTCGCTTTAGCACAGTCAAAAACACAAGCACCTGCCGACCAGGCTACACAAACACAAAACTCCAGCAGCCCGGATAATTCTGAAGATGATTCAAAAAGTAGCCTGGAAGAATCCCCGGTTGAGACAACAGATGAAAGCTCTCTATCTGATACAGTAAAAGACATTGAAACCAGCAATAACCAGATACCTGCATCAGCAGAACACCCTACAGAAAATTCAGAACAGCAACAGGCAGCCAGTAAATCTGCTGATGCGGGTAAAAATGACGGTAGCAAACATAAAAATTCACTCCAGGTAGAAAATGAGCGAGCATTATCTGCGCTCATTAATAAAAGCAACCAGCATAGTAGAAGCGAACAGTTAAAAAAAACCATTACCATCGCTGTTCTGGTTGGCCTGATATTATTTGGCTCAGGCCTGTATTTTTTTATTGAAATGCAAGCCTCAAGTCAGGATCTTTACATAGCACAAAACAATAATGCACCCATTAAACGTAATACACCGATATTACAGACGCAAACAAACATCTCTCAACAACCCGCTCAAGCTGTAAAAGCTGAACCTGTAGCCGTAAAAAAAGCCACACAAATTACGCCCATCAGGCCACAGATACAAACACCTGTAGTTAAGAAATCACGCGCCCAGCGTCAAGCCGCTAAAAAACCAATTAGTATTGTACGCACTCAAAAATTAGACCCTGTATATGATTTATTGCGTGATGCCTATAATGCATTTCAAAACCAGGATTATCGCCAGTCTGAAAAACTCTATAATCAGGTTTTAAAGCGTGAACCCAGAAACCGGGATGCACTGCTCGGTGTCGCCGCGATCGGCATTAAAGAACAGCGCTATGAATATTCCCGCCAGAAATATCAGCAATTATTAAATCTAAACCCAAGGGATAGCATTGCAATATCGGGTTTGAGCAACATTGCAAATCGCGTTGACTCTCAGCTAAATGAAAGCCAGCTTAAATTTATGTTAAAGCAGCAACCCGGTGCTTCGCACCTGTATTTTTCATTAGGCTCTCTTTATGCATCGCAGAAAAAATGGCCTGAAGCTCAATCTGCTTTTTTTAGCGCCTGGTCTGCTGATAATACAAATGCAGACTATGCCTATAACCTGGCAGTAAGCCTGGATCATCTGGACAAAGCGTCGCAGGCAAAGGGTTTTTATCAACTCAGTTTAAATCTGATACCCGCATCCGGTGGTAATTTTTCCGCCACTGATGCACAGGATCGTATACGCACTCTGCAGGAGGCTCACAAATGAGCCAGAATATATCGCAGACTGCGACCGGGAGCGTTTCTGATATGGGCTCTGCCCTCAGAGCAAAGAAAAAACGTCTCGGTGAAGAACTTATTTCCAAAGGCCTTATCACCAGTGATCAGGTGGATATTGCCTTAAAGGAACAAAAAAAATCGGGCCGGCCACTGGGTGAGTCTCTGGTTTCTTTAGGTTTTGTAACCGAAGCCATTTTACGTGACGCCTTAAGTGAGATGCTGGACAAGGAAAGCATTGATCTCTCAAATGTTGTGCCGGATAAAGAAGCACTGGATTTAATTCCTAAAGATCTATCCGTCAGATTCAATATTATTCCCGTCAGTCTTGATCGGGAAAAAAATACTCTGTCGGTTGCCATGACCGATATTTTTAATTTAGTTGTGCTAGATCGCCTGCGTGCTATTGCTGGCAATCGTATTGAAATAATTCCCCTGCTTTCCGGTGAAAGTGAAATCTCCGATGCCATCGATCAGTTCTATGGATATGAATTATCTGTCGATGGCATTCTGCATGAAATTGAAACCGGAGAGGTAGACTACGATAGTTTAGATGCAGAAGGTGATGCCTATAGCCAGCCACTGGTACGTCTGGTGGATGCAATTCTGGCCGATGCCGTTAAACATGGTTCTTCCGATATTCATTTTGAACCTGAAGAAGGTTTTTTGCGTTTACGATATCGTATTGACGGCGTACTCCGTCAAATACGTAGCCTGCACAAAGATTACTGGTCGGCAATTGTGGTACGCCTGAAAGTATTATCAAATATGAACATTGCAGAAACCCGTGCGCCTCAGGATGGCCGCATAAATCTTAATATTCGCGGCCATCAGATCGATTTTCGTGTTTCATCGCAACCCACCACCCACGGCGAAAATGTTGTGTTACGTGTGCTCGATCGCGCCAAGGGTATAGTCGATATTGATAAACTGGGTTTACACAATGATGCGCTATCACAGTTAAAACTGATTATGGCCAGACCAGAGGGTATTGTCCTGGTTACCGGCCCCACCGGCAGCGGAAAAACCACCACGCTTTATTCGATGCTTGGTTATGTACGTTCCATCGAAGTCAATATTATGACCCTTGAAGACCCGGTGGAATATCCCATGGATATGATTCGCCAGACCTCAATTAATGAAGTGTTACGCATGGACTTCGCCAATGGTATTCGCTCCTTAATGCGACAGGATCCGGATATTATACTGGTCGGTGAAATACGTGATGCAGACACTGCGGAAATGGCCTTTCGAGCCGCCATGACTGGCCACCAGGTTTATTCAACGCTGCACACAAACTCTGCTATTGGTTCCATCCCCCGATTGATCGATATCGGTGTTAAGACGGATATTATGGCAGGAAATATTATCGGTATAGTGGGGCAACGCCTGGTACGAAAATTATGTCCGCATTGCAAAACGTCACATGCAGCTACCGAAATAGAAAAAAAGTTACTGGGAATCTGGCAAAGTGAATCGCTGGAAATTTATAATGCACAGGGTTGTGAACAATGTGCCGGTATCGGTTACAAAGGCCGGCTTGCCATACTCGAAGTGTTGCGGGTTGATTCAGAACTCGATGAAATGATCGCTGAACAGGTCACTCTCGGTAAAATAAAGGCTCATCTTAAAGAAAGAGGTTTTCAAACCCTGGCAGATGATGCGGCCAGACGTGTTGTAGAAGGCAAAACCACTTTAGATGAAGTAAGCCGTGTTATCGACCTTACGGACAGACTGTGATATGTCATTCACGTATAAATATAAGGCCATAGATGCCGCCGGTAGAATTCGCAAAAATAGCATAGCGGCAGAAAATCTGCTCGACCTTGAACAGCGCCTCAGTGGCATGGGTATGGAGCTGATAAACTACCGACAAAAAAGAACCGGGCTATTCAGTTTTAAAGCCAGAGGCATTAATCGTAGAGATCTTATTAATTTTACATTTCAGATGCAACAACTCACCAAGTCCGGCGTGAGCATTCTTGAGGGACTTGACGATTTAAAACAATCTGTGCCTGATAGTCGAATGAAAGAAGTGCTGTCTGGTATAATTGATGAGATACAGGGCGGTAAAACTTTTTCAGGCGCTCTCTCAGAGTTCCCTGAAATTTTTGATTCCGTTTATATCGCACTGGTAAAGGTGGGTGAAGAAAGCGGTCGCATTGCAGAAGTAATGTTTGATATGGCGGAAACGCTTAAATGGCATGATGAACTTATTTCTCATACCAAAAAAATCATGATTTATCCGATGATAGTTACCGTGGTCATTACTGCTGTCGTTTCTTATTTAATGATAGCACTGGTACCAGAACTAATTCCATTTATAGAAGATATGGGTGGTGAAATTCCCATACATACCCGTGCATTAATCGCTACTTCATGGTTTTTAGGTAATTTCTGGTATCTTGTATTTGGCACCCCCGTCGTACTTTTTTTTATCCTTCATGAAGCAGCCAGACGTAAGCCTGGTGTGCGTCTGCTTATTGACCGAATTAAACTTAAACTCTATATTTTTGGCCCGATCATTCTAAAAACCAATCTGGCCCGATTTTCAAATTACTTTGCAATGATGTACTCATCAGGCTTAACCGTGCTTGATGGTTTAAAAATTTCTGAACTGTTAATGGGCAATGCAGTGCTTACAGAATCTATTAAGGATATCCGCGAAAAAATTAGTGAGGGCGGGGAAATTTCAGAAAGCTTTGCAACAGTTGATATTTACCCCCCGCTGGTTATTCGCATGTTAAAAGTGGGTGAGAAGACCGGCGCACTTGATGAAGCGCTTTTAAATATCAGCTATTTTTACAATCGTGAAGTTAAAGAAAGTGTAGATAAAATGGAAGCCGCGATGAGCCCAGTGTTAACCATTATACTTGGCGGCATTATGATGTGGATTATGTCTGCTGTACTGGGCCCAATTTATGACTCATTAACTAAAATACAACTTTGATGTACTCGAAGCTGCCTGGCACAACTTAACTTAATTTGAAGCAAACTTACAAATTATGCTAAAACGAGTTTTTTATTATTCGGGTTATAGACTAACTGTATTTCACTGGAAAAATGAAGTATGTGTAGCCAGCTATGTCTTTAATCCAGACGAAGATGGCTTTGCAAGGTTTAAAACCTACTTAAGGGCCACACAAAACACCCCGGTTCGCATACTCGTTGACCTGATAGAAGAAGATTTCAAGAAAGAAAACATACCCCATGTAGGTGCAATCGATAGAAAATCAATTGTTAGCCGCAAAATAGAACGTCAATTTCGAAAAAGCAAAGACTATGTACATTATAAAATCGTAGGCAGGGAACAGTCTGCACGCAAAGATGATATTTTACTTTATAGCGTATTAAGTAACCCGGACATTCTTAAACCCTGGCTCAAGCCGATGCGGGAATGCAATACTGCCATTTCTGGCATCTGGTCACTGCCTTTATTAAGTCAGGAACTATTTAGTAAGATTGGTATTAAAGCACCTAATGTACTGCTTATTTCACAGCAAATTCCCAGTAATTTACGCCAGACATTTTTAAAAAATGGCCATTTTGAAAGCAGTCGTTCAGCGATTTTAAATATAGACGTTACCACTATCGGCGATTATATTGCCACCGAAGTTGAACAAACCATCCGTTTTCTCTCAAATCAACGTTATATAGGCTTTGATGAAAAAATAGAAGTACATGTTATTTGTCGTGATGCAGATTTAGCTGATATAAAAACTCACTGCACTAATAGCGGACTGCGCAGCTTCCATTTCCACAATGTACTGCAAGTCGCAAATAAACTTGGTTGTGATACACACACTTTTGATACATCTTCCGAGTACAATATTGAATACAGTAATGGTATTTTTTCTTATCTCTGTGCTTCGAAAGCCATATCTATAGGCCATTATGGAAGTCGTTCACTATTTTTTAAATATTATGAACAAATTGCCTCAAAATCACTTTATGCGACTAGTGCTGCCATGTTGCTGGTTGCCATTATTATGTCATTATCCTATCTGTCACAGTCTATGGTGCTGGATAATGAAACGATCACACTACAGCAGCAGACAACTGGGGTTAATCATGATTACGAAAAAAATCTGGCGCAACTTGAACATAAACTTGAAAAAACCGAGGCGATGCAATCTTCAGTATTGCTCACCGAAAAAATCCGTAAATTAAGAAATATATCGCCGCAAAATTTCATGGCTGATATTAGCAGAATATTCACTCGCTCTGGCATGTATGATACCGAGATTTCTAAAATAAGCTGGCAACAATACCAGGAAAATCATATTCCTGTAAATGTTAATAGCAGAACAAGGCAGGACATAGACTATGCAAAACCTGCAAAAATATATCAACATGCCGTCATTGGTGGTTTTATTCGAGTATCTCAGAGTAGCCTGAAAGACTCTGTAACCAAAATAAATGCTATTGTAGATGCATTTAAAAACAATAAACTGGTTAGTGAAGTAAGAATCAACCGCATGCCGGTTGATATCAGATCTAAATCCAGCATTGAAAATGAAACCAATATTAAGCAACAACAGGATATTAATAGTGACCGGGCTAAGGGCCAGTTTGAATTTGAAATATTAATGCTGGGTCGCGAGCAATGATAGTTAACATTCTAAACAACCTACAAAAGGAACTGGCCGTATTTGTAATTTCGATTGCTGTTACCAGTGTTATTATTATTTTTTCACAGACCTGGTGGCAAACATCTTATGACAGCATGCGTGACGCCAAAAATGACCTTAATGATGCCAGACAACGATATTACACCGCACTTAACCAGAAGCGTCTTTTAAAAGAATTTGAAAAAAAATTTGGCGCCCTTCAGAAGTCTGGCATAGTCGGCAGGGAAAATCGCCTTAACTGGGTTGATGTTATTGAAAATTTAACCGTAGATTTTAAAATTCCTTATTTAAAATACCGTATAGAAAAACGTAAACCCGTTACCTCGACTGACCTTAGTCAGAGATATCCTGGCATCGACATTTTTAAATCAACCATGACCTTACAACTGCAACTATTGCATGAGGGTGATTTATACACAATTATAAATACTTTGCATAAAAATGCGCGTGGCTTATTTGATATTCAAAGCTGCATTATTAACCGTAACCCGGCGCTGAGTGAATCATTACTCGATTCAAACACGGATAAAAACTTCTCCGCCAACTGCAGGCTAAACTGGTACACCATGAAAAAGAAAAACATTAAACCGATAAATAACAGGTCGAGCTAATGAAGTTACATTTATTTCTTATTCTGTTATGCCTGTTCTCTAAACCTGTACTATCATCTGATTTCGATACACAGGATAAGTTGCGCACATTATTTACCACGCCCCACATCCGTATGCAACTAGACCAGCAACGTGAAGAAGGTAAATTTACGGACCAAATTAATAAATCTTCAATTAACATTGTCAAAAAACCGCTTACTGTAAAAATGCAGGGTGTGGTCATAAGAGAGCCCGCAAAAACTATCGTATTTGTAAATGATAGTAATACCTTACAGTCACCCGACATCAATAATGAAATCACCGTTAATGATAACAGGGTAAAGAAAAACACCTATAAGGTACCTGTTCGGGTTAATCAGAAAACTGTCAACCTTAAGCCAGGGCAGCAATGGAATGAATCTGATAAACAGATACAGGATAATTATCAGATAAAACCCTCAAAAAAGAAGACCGGTGTAGCTGACGAAATTATGCAGGAAGCAGATAATTTATTAGATAATATACCTTAGTTATTAATATGCAGAAGCCATTTACTAAAATTTACATCTCCAGGCAAGGCGGCGCAGCTCTTCTTCTGTTTTTTATGGCTCTATTTCTGGCAGGTGTCACATTTATGCTGGCAGTAATACCCAATAATACCAATCAGCTTAAAAGACAGAGCCAGACTACACAAGCATTGGCAAAAGCTAAAAAAGCGCTTATTTCATATGCGGTCAGTAATTACTATAGATCAAACCCGGTCACCGGCACCAACCTGCAGGGCTGGCATGGTTACCTGCCCTGTGTTGAAGGCAACAATGCAGATTTAAGCAATGAAGGCCGCCAGAATGGCTCTGCTAGTTGCCCTCAGGCGAGAAAAAATGCACTCGGCCGATTACCCTGGAAATCATTAAATATAGACCCATTAAAAGACTCCGCAAATCAATGTTTATGGTATGCCGTAAGCTATGCCTATACCCAAAGTTCAGACCTGCTGCATAATGCAGATTCACCCGGTATGTTTGATATATATGATATTACAGGCACTAAAATCAGCTCAGACCAGCCTGAAGATAGAATTGTTGCGGTGATTTTTGCACCAGGTGAGCAATTATCCGGCCAGACCCGAAGCAGCGCTGTTGATGGTTACCCCTGTGGCCAGCCGCGGGATCAGGCTCAGCCGAGTGACTTTCTGGATAGTGCCTCTGGCATCAACAATGCTGTAGTTTCAAATTTAAACGATCAGATTGATTCCTTTGCGGGTATCTATGCCGGTCAATCTAATGAATTTTTTAATGACCGCATTATCACGATTAGTCGCAATGAAATATTTGATGCTATTCTTCAACAGGTTGATACTGTCTCTGGCAGACCTTTACTAAGTGTTCAATTAGAAGAGCTGGGTAAAGACCTGGGAAACTGCCTTGTTGAGTATGCAAAACTTGCAAATGATCAGTTAATTTCAGTTTATGCCACACCCACTATAACTGAAACTGCCTGCCTTAACTCAGCCCCACAATACCCTGCCTGTCAGTCAACACTTAATACCTGCATAAATGCAGATGTCATCACCGATGGAGAATGTAACGCTGATTATATTCAGTGCCGAAACCTTGCCAGAGCCTCCTGTATGCCAACATATTACAGTAAATACCTTAGATTTCCCTGGCCTGCTCAAATCAACCTGGATAGCCCTGTAATGACAGATGATTTCAGAAATAGTAATAATTATACCGACATAGATAATTCACCCAGCTTATTTGGTCGATTCCCGTTCTTAGTCAATAATTCAAATGTAAAACTAAATATTAATCCCGTCAGTATTTTTGAAAACTGCAATTTTAATGATAACCCTTCCGGCCCGGGTGCTAACTTTAATTTGCGCCTGTGGAATGACTGGAAAGATCAGATATTTTTTGTTGCTGGCGGTGATTTTTCAGTAAAGCTACCTAATACTACACCCACACCCCTCACGGCCAGCATTCCTGCCTGCAACACGGATTGCCCACAAATACTAAACACTGTAAGTGGGGCTGCCGAACAATATGCGGGGCTTATTATTATTTCAAACCCGGCGCTGGAGCCTGGTGTGGGTGCACCGACTTCTGCCTCCCTTAATCAACTTCGGCGTGACAATGACATAGAACCGGCGGTGCAAAATTTTACAGAGCAAAAAGGCGATATTACGAATTACCTTGAACTAAATAATGCTATTAATCTAAATGATATCAATGGTAATTTGCAATATAGCAACCCCATATCACCCCATAATGACCCACCTGTAGCTGTGCTACCTGTCAGTATCAATGATATTGTAATTTGTATTGATGAAGATATGTTCCAGCAAGGGTTACCTCCTGTTACGGTAGTCACGGTATGCCAGTAATTAATCATCAATTCAAATCCAGGGGTTTTACCTTACTCGAAATAGCAGTAGTGATGTTTATACTCTCAGTTTTACTCACTGCCGCGTTTATGTCTGTTTCAGGGTTGCGTGAATCGGCAAATGTTTCTGAAGCCAGAAAAAAACTGGATGAAATTGAGCAGGCACTTTATGGTTTTGCAGCCGCTAATAATCATTTACCCTGCCCTGCAATTCCCGGTAATGGCGGCGTCGCAAACCAGCCCAATGCAGCCAGCAATTGTGCGAGTAGCTTAAATATTAGTGATTACATAGGTTTTGTACCTTCAACAACTCTTGGTATAAAAGGGCGGGTTAACTGTGATGGCCTGCTACTCGATCCCTGGGGGCGCCCTTATCGCTATAGTGTTGCTAATACTGACACGGGAAATGGTTTTGCTGATTTTGTGGTTTCTGGTGATATAAGTGCTGAAGGCATGAGCAATGTGACAGCCAGTACCATCGGCTACCGCATCTGCAATAACACTCTACAGAACTGTGCATCCGCATCGGCATTATCTATAGTGTCAGACAATGCCGTTGCGGTTGTATTTTCTATGGGTAGCCCGCGGGCTAATTCGAGTGCTGAAAATGAAAACGCTGGCGAAGGTGGCGCATCTGCTGCCAGTAGCTGTGGCCTGGCTAACTATGAGCTTGGCAATGATCGACGATATTATTCTTCAACCAGAATTGAACAGGCCGGCTCAGAATTTGACGATATTGTTATCTGGTTATCACCCAATATTTTATTTAATAAAATGCTGGATGCCAATCTGCTGCCTTAGCATCAATAGAACGTATCTTCGGTTGCATAGCCTCGATACTAACTGCACATTTTCAGCCTGATTTTTATCAGCCAGTCTCTATTGCAGTTTCGATATTTAACCTACTGCCTCTGATGCTAAGTTTTGCAGAATTTTATAAGGCAAAATTCTCTGAATAATATTAATAAGCCAGTCGGGCAGCCAGCCCTTCGGATTGACATGAAAGGTCAGCTCTATCCGCGTAGTATTTTCATTTATAGCCGTTAACGTATAATTGCTTTCATATAGTTCTGCGCGAATATTATCTTTATTTTCTGGCATCAGCTCAGATACTACTGATACCATTTTGTATATTCTCTGCTTCTCCAGATCAGAAATTAATTCTAGCTGGTAAACAAAATCCCGGTCAGATGCCGGCCAGGGAGCTGCAAACAGGCTATATTCAAGCCGTTTATTGTTTTTATATTCTGTTATGGCTTCAGATTTTTTTAAATAGGGGACCCACTTATGTCGATTTTTAACATCATCCAGTAGCGCCTGAATTCTTTCCATCGGCGCATTAATTATTGTTGTGGTTTTGGCTTTTAGAATATCTGAATCTGCTACTTTCAGTGTATAAACCTGGATATTGTTTTTATCTTTAACTAATTTCCAGCCTGCCCTGTCTTCACTGGCTCCTGCCTGCTGGCTGAACAAAAGTCCCAGCATAAAAAATATTATTGTTTTACTTTTCATATTTTATCTTTACAGCCTCTGAGCAGAACTTGCTTAAACCTGCAATACTTCCGATCACGCCCGATGAGCGCTTATTTAATCATTGCTGTGGCTTTAAACTGGGCATAGAGTTTTCGGCCTGGTTCTATTTTTAGCTGTCTTGCGGAGCGGTGTGCCTGCAATTAATAAAATGAGTGTGGTTATACTGGCCAGCTTAATCGTTACAAATATAGGCGATAGCTCAATCACAGCTCATAACCTTCTGCCATAATAAGTTTTTTTATGGCCGGAGTTTGTATAAATTTTAAAAACTCACTGGCTATTTGCGGTTGCTTTGACTGTTTCAGCAGCACCACTTTCTGCTTTATTGGGGAATGTAAGTATGTATCAATTTCCCAGTAAATATCATCTTTCACATAAGACCTCGCCACAAAAGCAAGGTCTGCAGCACCTGCCTGTGCAAATTGCTGCGCCTGAGAAATATTTTCACCATAAACCAGTTTAGATTTTACATCTGCATATAATTCCATTGCCTGCAGTGCTTCTATGCTAGCTTTTCCATAGGGTGCAGTTTTTGGATTAGCAATTGCCAGTTTATTAAACTGGCCTGTTACTAATTGTTCTCTTAAATTTTGTGAGCTCTGCGCATCCGGCTTCCACAGTACCAGCTGACCGCTAGCATAGACATAGGTTTTACTATCAAAACTTTTCCCCAGTTTTACCAGCTCATCTACGCGCATGCTATCTGCCGAGAAAAAGATGTCAAACGGTGCTCCATGTATTATCTGTGCATATAACTTACCACTGGAGCCTCGAATAATTGTTAATTTATTACCGGAGATCTTTTCATAGTTCTGTTTAATTTTATTTAAGGCAGGATAAAAATTAGCCGCTGTCGCAATACGCAACTCTGCTGCATAGCTTATTGATGAAAATGCAAAACAGCCCAGCAGCAAAACTCTTTCCAGATTAAACATTTTTATTCTTCTGTTTCTTCTATGTAGGTGTGACTAACAGACGTTTGCACTATATCACATTCATCTGAATTTCTATCTTGCTACATCGAGGGAGCCTCTGCTCAAGTCTATGATACTTCTGGCTTACAGGCCTGTTCGTGAACAGGGTAGACTTTTGAAAGCATTTGAGTAGCGGCTGTAAAAGCCTGCCGCAACCCCGAAAAAATTTGCAGGGAGGACATGCCTGCAAGCCTCTTCAGGTCACTCAGAAGCATTTTAGGTTTAATCAGAGGTTCCCTGGTTCCCTCTCTGGGTTACAATACATCCCCATGGATGTTTCCCATATATTAGACGACTTAAATGATGCTCAACGTGAAGCGGTAACGGCAGCCCCCGGCCCGATGCTGGTACTCGCCGGTGCAGGTAGTGGTAAAACCCGGGTGCTGGTGCATCGCATGGCCTGGTTAATTCAGGTGGAGAAAGTATCTCCGTTTAGTGTAATGGCAGTCACCTTTACCAATAAGGCTGCCAGTGAGATGCGGGGGCGGGTAGAGCAGCTTCAGGGTGTATCCGCCAATGGCATGTGGGTAGGCACTTTTCACGGCATTGCCCATCGGCTATTACGTGCCCACTGGAAAGAAGCTGATCTGCCACAACAGTTTCAGATATTAGATGCGGATGACCAGTATCGTTTGATTCGCCGCGTGCTTAAATCACTGGAACTGGACGAAGCCCGCTGGGTACCCAGACAAATTCAGGGCTTTATTAATGCCCGCAAGGATGAAGGCTTACGCCCCCAGCATGTGGATGCCGGCTCAGACCCGATTCGTCTGCAACTGGTATGTATCTATAGCGCCTATGAAGCTGCCTGTAAGCGAGCCGGCGTAATAGATTTTGCTGAGCTGTTACTGCGCAGCCTGGAATTAATACGCGATAACGATGAATTGTGCAAACATTATCGGCGTCGCTTTAAACATATTCTGGTGGATGAATTTCAGGACACTAACAGCATTCAATATGCCTGGATACGTCTGCTGTCTGTTACAAAAAACAGCCCCAACAGTAGCCTGGGGGCACAGATTTTTGTGGTGGGCGATGATGACCAGGCCATTTATGGCTGGCGGGGTGCTAAAGTTGAAAATATTCTTAACTTTAAAAAAGAAAACCCCGATACTCTGGTGATTCGGCTGGAACAAAACTACCGCTCCACCGCCAATATTCTAAATGCCGCAAACGGTCTTATTTCACATAATAATGAGCGCATGGGCAAAAATCTGTGGACCGACGGGGATGCAGGTAAGCCCATTTACCTCTATGCCGCTTTTAATGAGCGGGATGAGGCACGTTATGTTATCGACCACATTGTAGAACATGTTTCCAGTGGCAACCCCCGTGCAGATTGCGCTATTCTGTATCGCTCAAATGCTCAGTCACGGGTATTTGAAGAACAACTTATAGCGCAGGCTATTCCCTACCGGGTGTATGGCGGCTTACGCTTCTTTGAACGCGCAGAAATCAAAGACGCCCTGAGTTATCTACGGTTGCTGAATAACCGTAATGATGACCCGGCATTTGAGCGGGTAGTTAACCAGCCAACCCGGGGCATTGGCAATAAAACCGTGGATACCATACGCGAAACCGCTCATTTAGCGGATATTTCTATGTGGCAGGCCAGTGTTGAGCTTATTAATAATGGCAGCCTCACTGCCAGAGCACAAACAGCGCTGGATACTTTTATTCATCTCATAAGCCAGCTGGATACGGATACTCAACCAGTAGAACTGCATGAGCAATTTGAACATGTGATCCAGGGCTCCGGCTTAATAGAGCATTTCAGCAAGGAAAAAGGTGAAAAAGCCGAAGCCCGGGTAGAAAACCTGGAAGAACTGGTCAGTGCTGCCAAAGGCTTTGAATTTGAGCAGGTAGATGATATTGAGCTGGATACACTCACCGCCTTTCTAACCCATGCCGCCCTCGAAGCCGGTGAAGGTCAGGCAGAAGCCTGGGAAGACTGTGTTCAGCTAATGACCCTGCACAGCGCCAAGGGGCTTGAATTTCCACTGGTCTTTATGTGCGGCATGGAAGAGGACCTGTTCCCCCATGCACGCAGCGCCGCAGATGAAGACCGTCTGCAGGAAGAACGCCGCCTGTGTTACGTGGGCATTACCCGCGCCAGAGAGCAACTGGTACTCTGCTATGCTGAGCAGCGGCGTTTATACGGCAAGGAAAGCTACCCCATGCCATCCCGTTTTATCGGTGAAATTCCGCCACAATACATAGAAGAAATACGCCCTCAAACCAACTATGCTGCGGCCAGTTCATACAGTCACACAGCAGATTATGGCCTGTCTCAACAGGATACTGATTGTGGCCTGAGCATTGGGCAAAGAGTGCTGCATCAAAAATTTGGAGAAGGTTTTGTACTTAACTACGAAGGTGCAGGCAAAAGCGCCAGAGTAGAAGTCAATTTTGAGCAGGTGGGTAGCAAATGGCTGGTATTAAGTTATGCTAACCTGCAAATGGTATAGAGCGAACTCGCGATGAGCATATTAATTTTTACTAAAAAATAAATGAAATCACAAAAAGACCGTGAACTTCTAAACCTGTTTATCTCAGGCACAGCTATTCTGCTGGGCCTTATATGGGTTTTTTTCGGCAGCTATATTATTACCGCTCTTTTACCCCGTGAAAATCAGAATATATTTTATTATTTTTTCAGCGGGATGGTGTTCTCACTTGCGTTTGTCGGCCTGTATGGTTTTATCCGTACCATCCTTAGTTTTACCGAATTTATGATGCCGCAGGACAACCTGATTAGCCTCTTCTACGAAAATTTACTGGATGATGATCATGAAGGCGTGTTTCTTAAAAACAAACAGGGTGTTTATAAAATAATGAGCCCGGTTGCGCTGCAGGTGCTTAATCTGGATGGCAAACAGGTTATTGGCGCTACCGACAGAGATCTGCACAAGCCCAATACCGCAAATAAAATCTTTCATGAAGATCAGCAGGTACTCAACTCTGGTGAAACTATCATCTGGGAAACCACTAAAAACACAGGCCATGGAAATGACGCCTACCTGTGTAAAAAACTACCCTGTCGTGATGGCAAAGATAGAATTATTGGCATAATTGGGGTTTGCAAAAATATAACCATATTAAAATCTTTCCAGAACTTAAATCATCAGATGGAAAACAGGTATCGCAATTTATTTAATAAATTACCTTACCCGGTGCTGGTACTCGACTCAGCAAGCCTGCTTCCATTTACCTTCAACAATGCGATGAATAATTTACTGGGTTATAACCGGGAAGAATTCTCACGCATGCGAATGAGCCTGCATATAGATGCGGGCAACCTCGCCCAGTTTCAACAATCTATTTCAGAGCTACATAATTCACATGGTGGTGAATTTGAAACCCGCCTCATTTCAAAACAGCGTAACCTGATAAATGTAACCGGCTATGCACAGGAAATTATTATTGAAGATAAACCCTATCTGCATATGCTGCTGCACGACAATACCGAAACCAAAAAATCTACTGACATTTTAATTGGTTCCGAGCTCAAATATCGATCACTTTTTGAACATGCCAACGATGCAATCATTATTGTTTCAACAAACTCACTAAATATTATAGATGCCAATGAAATAGCAATCAGTTTTTTAGGCTATAAACGAGATAATCTTTTATTAATGGCAGTTCATGATCTGGATGTGTCTGCTGATCATTCTGAAACACAGGACAAAATTGCGGAACTGGAAATATATAACCATGCACTTTACGAACATGAAATAAAAAATCGTAAAGGAGAGAAAATTTCTGTAGAAATCAATGCACACAAATTAAATTATGGCAATGAAGATGTATATCAGTTTGTTATTCGTAATATTAGCACACGTAAAATAACGGAGGCCGCGCTCAAATCTTCGGAAAGTCGTTATCGCCAGATGTTTGAATCAAATATGGCGATTAAGCTTGTTATTGACCCGGATAATTTCTGTATAGACGATGCCAACCCGGCTGCTGCAGAATTTTACGGATATTCAATTGAAGAGCTTAAAGGCATGGATCTGGCCCAGATAAACATTCTCTCACGCGTAAAATTAAATACGTTAATTCAACAGACACGAGAACAAAATCTGGGTTTTTATAGCTGCCCTCATCGCTTATCAAATGGTGAAATTCGTTTTGTAGAAGTGCGTGACGGGCCGATGGAAATCGAGGGCCGGCAGTTATTTTACTCTATTATTCATGATGTTACCGCCAGTATAGAAGCAGAAAATCAGGTGCTGGTTGCGTCAAAAATGTTTGACTACTCTACTGATGCTGTCATGTTAGTTAATGATAACAATCAGGTGGTTTCCGTTAATTATGCCTTTACTCAAATTACCGGCTATCAACAGTCTGAAATTCTAAATGAAGCGCCGGAAATTATATTAGCCAGTAAAGATGAAACCCTGTTAAATGATAAAGTAATGCAGTCCATTGAAGAATCCGGGCAGTGGAAAGGCGAGATATGGCACAGACTGAAACATGGCCAGAGCCGCCCATTAAGCACAAGTATTAATTGCATTCGGAATGAAAATACCAATGTTTTCAGCTATGTAATTATGCTTTCCCCCAGACGCACACACATAGTTGATAATGATAACAAAATTCATTTTGTTGAACTAACTGAACTGCCTGATAAATCTCTATTTATGGATCGCCTGCAGAATGCAATTGATCGGGCACAGAGAAATAAAAATCGCCTGGGCATCATCCTTATTGATTTTAAAAACTTCTCTGAAGTCAATATAAACCATGGTTACAACCTTGGCGACCGGCTGTTAAAAGCCATTTCAAAGCGGCTTAAATATAATACCCGTGACAGTGATACGATCAGCCATTTTTCTTCTGATGATTTTGCTGTGTTAATTGAAAACCTGGGTGATATCCAGCAAATGGGCATAGTTGCACAGAAACTGCTCTCCACCCTGGCAGAGGCTTACCAGACAGATGAACTTACTATTGAACTAAATGTTTCTATGGGAATTAGTATTTATCCGGATGATGGCCACAAGCCTGATCGCCTGATATCTCGAGCCCAAACTGCCCTGCTTACCGCCCAGACACATGCGGACAATCACTTTGAATTAACCAGTGCGGCAATGAATCAAAGTGCTAAAATGTGGTTACAAAATGAAGCTAACCTGCATAAAGCCCTGCGCCAGAATGAACTCTTTTTAAACTTTATGCCGCAGCTTAACACGCAAACAAATAAGCTCGACTCTATAGAAGCTCTGGTACGCTGGAATCACCCTGAACAGGGCAAGCTATTACCTTCTCAGTTTTTACCCAGTGCTGAAAAATCGGGCTTTATAGGTGCTATAGGCTTAAATGTAATCGACCGGGCATTTAATCTATATAACCAGTGGTTAGAATCAGGCCTTTGTATTCCTCGATTAAGCCTGAATATATTCCCCTCTCAAATAGACTCTGATTTAGCCGATATATTGATTCATAAATGTAAAAAATATCATATAAAGCCAGCACAAATTAGTCTTGAATTTTCAGAAAAAGAATTTACTAATATAAATGATGAGCAAAGAACCATTCTTCGTGATATTAAAAAACATGAATTTCATATCTGCATCGACGATTTTGGTTCGGTTAACACCTCTTTAAGCTGCTTGCTGCACTGCACCGTGAATGCAATTAAAATTGATCCATCACTCATTGCCATGACCCGTGAATCATCAGAAGCCAAAAATCTGCTTGCGGGCATAGTTTCTATGTGCGAATCTCAGCATATTCAGGTCATAGCTGAAGGCATTGAATCAGAAGATGATTGCATGTATCTTAAGTCTTTTAATATTCATTATATGCAGGGCTATTTTTTTAGCACGCCTCTGGCCAGTGATGATGTAAAATCATTTATTGATTCTCTTTAACTTTATTTAAGACTCATTATGAAACGAAGAAATTTTATTAAGACTGCGGCTAGTTCCGGACTTCTTGCATCTGCTTCACTGCTGTCGGGTGCAGCACAGTCACAAACCAGCTCTAAACGAACCCAGATTAAATGGAAGATGGTTACTACCTGGCCTAAAAACTTTCCCGTGCTTGGCACTGGTGCCAATAATCTGGCGCAATTAATTACCGAAATGTCAGGTGGTCGTTTAAAGGTAAAAGTTTATGGTGCTAAAGAATTAGTTCCTGCTTTTGAAGTTTTTGACTCGGTATCTCGGGGTACTGCTCAAATGGGACATGGTGCTGCCTATTACTGGAAAGGTAAAACCGAAGCTGCACAATTTTTTTCTACTGTGCCATTTGGTTTAACCGCGCAGGAAATGAATGGCTGGCTCTATCACGGCGGCGGTATGGAGCTATGGCAGGAAACGTATAAACCTTTCGGCTTAATTCCAGCTGCTGCGGGTAACACAGGTGTGCAAATGGCCGGCTGGTTTAATAAGGAAATTAAATCTATGGCAGACCTAAAGGGACTTAAAATGCGCATACCCGGCCTCGGCGGTGAAGTGTTAAAACGCGCCGGCGGTACACCGGTAAGCTTACCGGGTGGTGAAATTTTTATATCACTTAAAACTGGCGCCATCGATGCAACCGAATGGGTTGGCCCTTATAATGATTTAGCCTTTGGTTTACATAAAGCAGCTAAATATTATTATTACCCTGGCTGGCATGAACCTGGCTCTACACTTGAGGCATTAATTAATAAACAGGCAATGGACGCTTTGCCTGCCGATTTACAGAGCATTGTTCTAAATGCCTGCAAAGTTGTAAATCAGGACATAACGGCTGAATATACTGCGCGTAATCAACTGGCATTAGATACCCTGGTTAAAAAGCACAAGGTAAATGTTCTGAAATTACCGGATGATGTTTTATCCACATTGCAACGCTTATCTGATGAAGTTGTGAATGAACTTGCCACTAAAGACAGCATGAGTAAAAAAATATTTTCATCATTTGAAAATTATCGGCATCAGGTAAAAAAATGGACTGATATTTCTGAACTGGCATATTTACAGGCGCGCTAGTTTTTGCTCGCCTGTAGGCAGGTGCACTGTGTTTTACCTCTACAAAATTTCAGGGCACATATATTTCACAGTTTGAGTCCAGCCCATATGCACTGGTAACACCACCGGGTGGTGAAAGCGTAATATCTTCCAGATCTTCCGCTACCACAGGTAAAATACCCTCTAAATAGGTATCGCCTTCTGTTCCTGAAACCCTGGCTGAAGCTGTGATTTTATACCATGACCAGACGGCTTCTGATTTCGGATAAGTGAGCGAAAAATAACCAAAGCCAGACTCATCCGTTATTATTATGTTTGAGCCTGCTGTTAATGTAGGCGTTAAATTAGGGTGCGCGGCAACCGTTGAAGCATTGGTTGGCTCAAGTGCGCCACTGGCATTGACATCTTCACCTGCATCCAGCCTGGCATTATTATTTTTATCTTCAGCTACACATTCCTTTGTTACCTGTTGTACCCAGCCACTTGCTGTGCTGCTATAGGAACCGGTTCGATACGCCGTGCTGCTGACACTGATGCTTACTGAGGTATTGGGTGCCGGGTTTCCATCAATATCAGTAACCTGAACTACATAGGGGTTTTGATATTGCAACTCATTAAGTGAAAACAATGCATTTGAATCCCCAATAACAATTCTGGCTGCATCTTCTTCTCCGCTACAGGCAGATAACCAGATACTTAAGCTCAATATAATTACTGTATAAATATGTTTCATTTTTTACCCTGCTTTGTCTCAGATAAGCTCCGCTCACAGGTATTAGCTTATCAGAAATTTACTTATAAAGGATAGCAGTAAAATTAATATTTATTTGCTTTGTTTCTTTTTAGTAACGGATATATGATCAGATAATTTAAACAATGCGTCTAGCAAATCCTGCCCTGTTTTTAAATCGCCGTATTATCTTCATTGGAGCCTGATTTCTATACCTGCATAGCTGCCTGGCGTCTTAAATCAGTTTTCTGTATTGCCATTCAGCTTAGATATAGAATTCTTCAACTGACGACTCTTTCAGATGTTGTATATAGATTATTTTTACCCGGGGATTTTTAACCAGATTTCAACCCGGCGATTCTTATTCCGGCCGCCTGCATCTTCATTTGAAGCCACCGGTATTGCATTGCCATATGCTCTTACACGAACAGGGTCAATACCGTGGCGAACCAGGTAGTCGGATACCCAGTCAACCCGATACGTTGATAAATCCAGCGCAAACACAGGTTTACTTTCGGTTCGTTCTGCAAAACCAAACAGCATTATTTTTTTATTTTTATTTTCTTCCTGCTGCATAAATTCAAGCAGACGTTTTATATCACGATGCGCCTTGTTATCCAGTTTAGTAGAGCCTTTTTTAAATCGTAGATTGAGAGCAAGGCGTTCATTATTACGCGTTAAGTTTCTGTATTCCAGCGGATACTGTTCATTATCATCAATTTTCCTGGCGATTAAATTTTGAGAAATGAAACCAACATTATCGACAATTTTCTGGCCTTTATTTGACAGACAAAATTCAATAAATGATTTCACCTGTGGCTGTTCATTTATGTAGGGTGTGTACATATATAGCCGACGAGCCAGCGAATATTCCTCAGTTGCAATATCAAAGGCACTGGGAAACTTAGCCTGGCTTTCCGCTTCAGAAATACTAATGGCTTTTGAAAAACGAATATAGGCTAACCCGGTAAAACCAATCGCCAGTTTATCTTTGGCAACACGATCTGAAAGATCACTATTTGATTCAAATCTTCTGGCCTGTGATACAAGCTGTTTGTTTTTCCCCAGTACCAGTGCTTTGAATGTGTCGTAGGTTCCTGACCTGTTATCACGGGCATAGATATTAATTTTCCCCTGATAACCCTTGCCTAACTGCTGCCAGTATATAATTTCACCAGAAAATATTTTTTTTATTTGCTCGCGCGACAGGCTAGTAAGGGGATTCGCATGGTTAACAATAACCGCAATGCCATCCAGTGCAATGACATGCTCTGTTGCAGCGCGAGTTATATCTCCCAGAAAATTCAGCTGTTTGAGTTCAGACGGCTTAACTGGCCGTGAAGCCATGGCAATATCCGTTATTTGCTTTGCCAGGGATGTAAATCCGGTAGCAGAACCGTGGGAAAATATTTCAACAGACACTTCACGATTTGCTCTATCTTTTGCATTAATCCGTATTTCTTCATTTTTCATTGTGTGCCGACTAATGCGGCTATATCCCTGTGAAAATAACCAGGCTTTGATCAGTTCCGGCCCCAGTTGAGCGCCCACGGTATTTGAACCATGCAGACGCATAATGGTTTGTGCGTGAACGACATGTATAACAAGACTATATAGAAGAATAAAAAGCAGGATTTTTTTCATTATGAACATCTGTATTAGTAGCAGCCGAAATATAGCAGGGCTTTGTTAAAAAATTATGACAATGAAATCTGTAACCCTGATAGCCGCAAATTAATTTATAGCCGATTAGAATAGACCTGAAAAAATAAAAATATTGCTTTTATAAAAAACCCCAACCACTAAGGGAGTGGTCGGGGTAACGTCGAGACTGACTTGGGGAGGCCAGTCTCAAATTGCTCGCTCAAGGGAGACAGCGAGCTTGCGCCGGGCTTTAGCGCAATTTGAAAAACTGCAATAGTCTTCATCTATAATTAAAGATCAATTATGCAACAAGTCAAAATGAAGTCGACGAGTGGCTGACTGCCATAAGGCCCTAAAACGTCTGATATTTGTGGGGTATTATGAGTAATTCTTCAGTTAAATTTAAAAAAGTTTCTGTATATGCTTGTTATTATTAAAAACTTTTTTTAGCTCTTTAATGGGCTTCATCCCAGTTTTTGCCCACACCTATGTCTACCAGCAAAGGGACATTCAGATCAGCGGCGCTTTCCATCTCACAATGAAGCAGCTTACTTAAATCCTGCAGCTGATTTTCAGCCACTTCAAACACCAGTTCATCGTGTACCTGCATAATCATCAGGGCGGTTATTTCTGATGTGTGCAATTTATTATGCACGCTAATCATGGCACGTTTGATAATATCTGCGGCGGTTCCCTGCATCGGGGCATTAATGGCGGTACGTTCTGAATATTGTCGACGCTGAGCATTGCGGGAATTGATTTCTGGCAGGTACAGGCGCCGCCCAAACAGGGTTTCTACATAGCCTGTGTCGTGGGCCTGTTCCCGGGTGGTATCCATATAGGTTTTTACCCCCGGGTAGCGCTCAAAATAAAGATCAATATAATCCTGTGCCTGATAACGGCTTACATTTAGCTGTTTTGCCAGACCAAAGGCAGACATGCCATAAATCAAACCAAAGTTAATCGCCTTGGCGGCACGGCGTTGTTCGCTGCCAACCTCATCCAGGCTGACATCAAAAACTTCGGCAGCGGTGGCTTTGTGAATATCCTCACCCAGTCTAAAAGCCTGCAGCAGGCTTTCATCGCCGGATAAATGGGCCATAATACGCAGTTCAATCTGCGAATAATCGGCAGCCAGTATGCAATTGCCCTTGTCTGCGATAAAGGCTTTACGAATACGCCGCCCTTCTTCGGACCGCACCGGGATATTCTGTAAATTGGGATCTGAAGATGACATTCGCCCGGTGGCAGCGCCGCACTGATGATAACTGGTATGCACCCGGCCGGTATGGGCATCAATCATTTTCGGCAGCTTGTCAGTATAGGTAGACCTGAGCTTGCTTAAACCCCGGTGCTCCAGTATTAATCGGGGTAATTCATAGTCCTGCGCTAGCTCCTGCAGCACATCTTCCGCTGTAGAGGGCTGGCCTTTCGGAGTTTTACGAATCACCGGTAACGCCAGTTTTTCAAAGAAAATGGCCTGAATCTGTTTTGGAGAGGCCAGGTTAAACTCTTCCCCAGCTACTTCATAAGACTGCTGCTCTATTTCTGTCATGCGCTGGGATAACTGCAGGCTCTGGGTGGCGAGCATATTTGCATCCACTTTTACGCCATTTCGCTCTATTTGCTGAATAATCGGCACCAGAGGTAGTTCAATTTCTTCATATACCTTTAATAAACGGTCATTAGCCGCCAGCTGGGGATAGATAGCCTGATGCAGACGCAGCGTAATATCGGCATCTTCTGCTGCATAGGGGCCGGCCTGTTGCAGTTCTATCTGATTAAAGCTCAGCTGTTTTACACCCTTGCCGGCGATATCTTCAAAATGAATGGTGTTGTGGTTGAGAAAGCGGCTGGCCAGACTGTCCATATCATGGCGTTTGCTGGAATCCAGCACAAATGCTTCCAGCAGGGTGTCATTGCTGATGCCACGCATGTGAATGCCGTGGTTTGTTAGCACATGGGCATCATACTTAAGGTTCTGACCAAGTTTGGCTATAGCCGGGTCTTCCAGCAAGGATTTTAAGCTACCGAGCACCATTTTTTCTGATAATTGTTGCGGTGCGCCGGCATAATCATGGCCAAAGGGGACATAGGCAGCTGTACCCGGCTCAATGCAGAATGAAACACCCACAACTCTTGCCTGCATGTAGTTAAGGCTGGTGGTTTCCGTATCAAAAGCAAAGCCATCTGCCTGCTTGAGCTGCTGCAGCCAGTGATCAAAATCTTTCTGCTCGAGCACCGTCTGGTAATGGGTTTCAATATCGGTGGCTACAGGTTGTGCCACCTCGCCACCCAGCTCGGTTAGCCAGGATTTAAGCTCAAATTCTGTGTAGAGATTTTTAAGACTATCATGGCTGGCAGGTCTGAGAGTGAGCTCAGACGGTGTTTTATCCAGCTGTAGATCGCAGATAATCGTGGCCAGCTGATAAGACAGAGGTAGTTGCTCCAGCCCGGCGCGTAAATACTCTCCCACCTTGCCCTTAAACTCATCGGCATGGGCGATAATGTTATCAACAGATTTATATTGAGTTAGCCATTTAACGGCGGTTTTCGGGCCGACTTTATTAATGCCGGGAATATTGTCGGCCGTGTCTCCAATCAGAGCCAGATAATCAATAATCTGTTCTGCGGCAACGCCAAATTTTTCGACCACCGATTCAGGTGTGCTAATGTGATTGTTCATGGTGTTAATCAGGCTGATTTTATCGGTTACCAGCTGGGCCAGGTCCTTATCACCGGTAGAAATTAATACCTCATGGCCCTGAGCTTCAGCCTGACGGGCTAATGTGCCAATGACATCATCCGCCTCTACACCTGGCACCACAATTCGAGGATAGCCCAGTGCATCCACTATCTGGTGAATGGGCTCGATCTGCGAGCGCAAATCATCCGGCATGGGCGGCCGGTGAGCCTTATATTCTTTATACAGATCATGACGAAATGTTTTGCCTTTGGCATCAAATACCACCGCCATATAGTCCGGCTGATATTCATTCACCAGTTTTTTCAGCATATTAATCACGCCATAAATGGCACCGGTGGGCTGGCTTTTAGAATTAGTCAGGGGGGGTAGCGCATGAAATGCTCTGAATAGATAAGATGAGCCATCGACCAGAATTAAAGGGGGTTTATTCGCCATAGGAAATTATGCATGTTAGAAAATTCAGCGTATTATGACATTAATAAATAGGCGGATGGTATAGGATGATAAAAAAAACCTGTGCAGGCAATCCCATGGATAACGGCTGCAACCCGGAAGCGGAATTAAACCGTGAATCCTGGCGGGTATTCAAAATCATGTCCGAGTTTGTTGACGGCTTTGAGCAGCTGAGCCATATTAAACCGGCGGTGAGTATCTTTGGCTCGGCTCGAGTCAATGAAAAATCAGAAGATTATAAAAATGCACAAAGTGTGGCACGGTTATTATCCACTGCGGGCTTTGCCATTATTTCCGGCGGTGGCCCGGGTATTATGGAGGCAGCTAACCGGGGGGGCGCAGAAGGTGGGTCGGTGAGCGTGGGTTTAAACATTGAATTACCGATAGAACAGATACCTAATTCATACCAGACACTAAGCCTTAATTTTAGCCACTTTTTCGCGCGTAAAGTCATGTTTGTAAAATATGCGGCGGCTTATGTGGTCTGCCCCGGTGGTTTTGGCACCCTCGATGAACTAGCTGAAATGCTAACCCTCACTCAAACCGGAAAAACGCCCCGAATTCCCGTGATATTAATGAACAGGCAATTCTGGCAGCCGTTACTGGAGTGGTTTAAAAATTCATTATGCACACAGAATATGATCAAGCAGGAAGACTTAAGGGCATCTCTAAAAATAGATTGTGACCTCTGGCTTTGCTCCCTGTTCAGGATCAAGACTTGTTTTCGAAAGCATGCTTACTGCCTGGTGAGAAAACATAACGCAGAGCCTGAGCAGGGAGCAAAGCCCCGTAGGGCGTGACCTGAAGCATGCATCTGCGGCGTTACGAACCTTGGCAATGGAACAACCATTGCACTTCGATTCATGCCTTGCAGCTACATGCTTCAGGCCACGCAGAGGCCGCAAGCTATTTATAGAGATGCCCTTTAATTTATTTACCGTAGTTGATGAACCACAGCAGGCGTTCGATGAAATAATGAAATTTTATAAACACAGGGATATGCTGCCCACAGTTGAAGAGCGGGATAAACTTTTACACTTATAGACATGAAATCTATGGCAAATATAATTTTATTTCTACTTTTAATTTATATACTGAGTTGCGCTGCTCTGTATTTTTTGCAGGAAAAATTTATTTTTTTCCCACCTGTACCGGTAGATGATATCTATCAGTCGGTATCTCAGAATGAAATAGTGTTTTCAATTAATAATGAGCAGGTATATGGCTGGAAAGCTAATATAGATGTAGCAAGAAATAAAACGGTGCTCTATTTTGGAGGCAATGCCGAAGATGTGGTGTATGTAAATTTTGAAGCCAGAGAATTTAATATTCGCCAGTTTATTTCATTTAATTACCCGGGCTATGGTAGAAGCTCAGGAAAGCCGGCACAACAAAGTTTATATAAAAATGCGCTGGAAATATATGATCTGGTAATAAAAGAATATCAGCTAGACCCGCAGGATATAATCGTTATTGGCAGAAGCCTGGGCTCATCGGTTGCTACTTATCTTGCTGCTAATCGAGAAACGGCAGGCCTTATTTTAATAACCCCCTTTGACAGCATTCAAAATATAGCTGCAAAACAATTTAAATATTTCCCTGTTAAATATATATTGAAGCACCCATTTCCAACGATAGAATATATAGACCAGATTAAAATCCCGGTATTAATGCTGGCTGCTGTTGATGATGAAATAATTGCAGATGAAAATCTACAAAATTTAAATCAGACTGCGGGGGATAATATTCGATTAATTCGTTACCCCAGTGTCGGCCATAATACAATACAGACACACATCGATTACTATACTGAAATAAATAAATTTATTGATTCATTATCTATTCAAGCTGAGAGCTTCTGAGCTTTTCAAAGTAAGCAACAGGAAGTTATGTTTAGAATTTAAACAGATTGCACCAGCGAATATCCTCAAGCTGGCACACCTCCTTATGTAGTTCCTGTGTAATCTGAATATTATCTAAACATTTATCTGAAAACCGTTGCTCCAGACGCACCACACTTTTATGCTGAGTAACATGCAGCTGATTTTGTCTTTCATATTCAGTGATGGCTTGCCTGCGCTCTTCCAGTAAATCTTCAAACTGAGTTACCAGCTGATTATAATTTTTATTATTCGACTGCGTATTACGTTGATCCAGTTCTCTAATTTTGTCCCGTCTTTGTGTAATTTGCCCCTGCAGATAATTAATCTTGCTGGTTAAGGTGGTTTTGCTACTTTCAGTAGACAACATCTGCTGGCTGGCTAAATTCATATCTTTATTGAGCTGAATGCAACTTAGCGCTAATTGCCTGCTGATATAGCTGTTTGTGTCCGCCAGCGCAAAACTGCCGGTTAACAGACTACTAAGGAGTATCTGTAAAAATCTGTTCATATAGATCCCAGTTATTATGGATAGTGTAGCTTTAGGTCATTATATCCTGAATACAATTGATAACCGACAAACTGTTATCACGACTCGATAACAGTGTAAGATGCGGCGATGAATTCTGACATACAACGGACTATCGGGGTCATTGCGACAAAAATTGAGCAGTTTATAGACTGGACGGGTCGATGTGTATCCTGGCTGCTGCTGTTTATGGTAGTGACGACCTTTGCGGTTGTTGTTCTGAGATATATGTTTGACACAGGCTGGATCGCCCTGCAGGAATCCGTTTCCTATCTCCATTCCACGGTTTTTTTGCTGGGGGCAGCCTATACCCTGAAACAGGATGGTCATGTGCGCGTGGATATTTTTTATACCCGCCTGAGCGAACAGGGCAAAGCCATGGTGGATTTAGTCGGGCATACGCTTATTTTAGTGCCGGTAATGGTATTTATTATCTGGGTAAGCTGGCCCTATGTTAGCGCCTCGTGGCAGGTTAGCGAAGGTTCCCGTGAGGCGGGGGGGTTACCGGGGGTGTATCTGCTTAAAAGCCTGATACTTATAATGGCCGGATTACTGATCATTCAGGGTATAGCACTGATATTACGCTGCCTGCTTAAAATTACTAACAGGGCGCCGGTCTGATGGATTATATGGCGCTCTGGTTATTTGCCTGTGTATTTTTGCTGTTGCTGAGTGGTTATCCGGTGGCTTTTACCCTGGCGGGCACCGCCCTGCTATTTGCCGGTGTCGGCTCGTATCTGGATGTTTTCGACGGGGCTTTTCTAGAGGCTTTACCCAACCGCCTGTATGGCATAATGATGAATCAGGTGTTATTAGCCGTGCCCCTGTTTGTGTTTATGGGGGTAATGCTGGAGCGCTCAAAAATAGCCGAGAACCTGCTGGAAACCATGGCCCAGCTATTTGGTTCAGTGCGGGGTGGCATCGGCGTTTCAGTGATGTTAGTGGGTATGTTGCTGGCTGCCAGCACCGGTATTGTCGGTGCAACGGTGGTGACCATGGGTTTGCTCTCCCTGCCCACCATGCTTAAACGCGGTTATGATCCGCGTATTGCCTGCGGCACTATCTGTGCCTCCGGAACCCTGGGACAAATTATCCCCCCCTCTATCGTACTGGTTTTGTTAGGCGATGTACTCTCCTCTGCTTATCAGCAGGCACAGCTGGATATGGGGGTGTTTAGCCCGGAAACCCTGTCGGTTGGCGACCTGTTTATCGGCGCTGTTATTCCCGGCCTGCTACTGGTATTTCTCTACATTAGTTATTTATTGATCGTCGCTGCTCTGAAACCGGATGCTATGCCTGCCTTACCTGAGCATGAGCGTCGGGATCGCAGCCAGCTAAAAAAACAGGTAATGATTGAGTTAATCCCACCTCTGTTTTTAATGTTAACGGTACTCGGCTCAATTATCACCGGCATTGCCACACCCACAGAAGCCGCCTCGGTCGGCGCGATGGGTGCCATAGGCCTTGCTGCCTACCGTCAGCAGTTCACTATGCCTGTTTTACGTGAAGTAATGCAGGAAACCACTCGCATTTCGAGTATGGTATTTATGATATTAATCGGCGCATCCCTGTTTTCACTGGTGTTCAGGGGTTTCGAAGGTGATGAGCTGATTCAGGGATTTATAAGCGAACTTCCCGGTGGACCTTATGGCGCACTGTTTCTGGTAATGCTGGTGATGTTTTTACTGGGCTTTGTGCTCGACTTTATTGAAATAACATTTGTCGTTATTCCTATCGTCGGTCCGATTCTTTTATCCATGGGTATAGATCCGGTATGGCTGGGGATATTAATTGCGATTAATCTGCAGACCTCATTTTTAACGCCTCCATTCGGATTTTCGCTGTTTTATTTAAGAGGAGTAGCACCACCGAGTGTGCGCACTATCGATATATATAAAGGAGTCATGCCGTTTATTCTGATACAGATAGTCGTTATGGGGATGATCGCCTGGTGGCCGCAACTGGCGATATGGCTACCACGGGTTCTACAGTAAATGGTATTAACTCATATTAAGTAACTGTTTCTCTGTATCTCAGTGGCAGAAAATGCGTGCTTCAGTAGGCACCCTTCAGATCTGACAGATCTCACCATTATTGTTGGGGACAGAGCCTGAGCTATCCCCACAAGTATCTCTAAAAGCAAAAAGCAAAAAGCAAAAAGCAAAAAGCAAAAAGCAAAAAGCAAAAAGCATTTTTACCGCAAATAAACGCAAAGACACGCAAATAAAAAAATATAATTTGTAGGAG
>QIDK01000211.1 GCA_003228405.1 Gammaproteobacteria bacterium
TTGCACAAATATTTCGTCAGCTAAAGCTACCTCCTACAAAAATAGCGTACATTCGCGTTTATTTGCGGTAAAAATGCCTTTATCTTTTTGATTTTAATACTTATTTTGTGGGGATAGCTCGGGGACAGAGCGCCCCATATCAATTAAAAATGGGCACCGGTCTGTCCCCGAGCATGTGACCCCTGATAATAACCAGATAATTTTAAACAGTATAAAAAGACTATGACTACACTCGCCGATACCCGCCGTGAATATGAACACGACACACTCAGTAAAAAACAACTGGATGCTAATCCATTCCTTCAAATGCAACACTGGTTAGATGCAGCGCAAAAAGAAAACTTAAAAGATGCGACAGTTATGACATTGGCCACTACCGGTAATGATGGCATGCCTGATGCGCGCGTTGTCATGTTAAAACAGTTCGATGAATCCGGCTTTTGCTGGTATAACAGTTATGGCAGTAAAAAAGGTCGGCAAATAGCTGAAAACCCGCAGGCCTGTTTACTGTTTTACTGGCGAGAATTTGACCAACAGATTCGCATTCAGGGGCGTGTCGAAAAACTAACGGCTAAAGAAGCCGATACGTATTTTCATTCCCGCCCACTGGGTAGCCAGTTTAGTGCTGCCGCATCAGCGCAAAGTCAGCCGATAGAATCACGTAATGCTTTACAGAAAAAAGTAGATGATCTTATACAGGCAAACCCGGATGCAGTAGATAGACCGGATGACTGGGGCGGCTATAGATTAATCCCCAGTACATTTGAATTCTGGCAGGGCAGAAAAAGTCGTTTGCATGATCGTTTTAGATACACTCTAAACGATGCCCATAGATGGGTAATTACTCGCCTACAACCATAATTTTTACAACCCTGTTAAAACTAGAGCCACTTATGAACAATAAAATTTTAATTACTGTAGGCAAGATAAAAATCGAAGCCGAGTTACTAGATACAGCCACCGCCCGAAATATTAAAGACGCACTGCCTTTTGCCAGTAAAGCAAAGACCTGGGGTGAAGAGGTTTATTTTGAAACACCGGTAATGGCAGAGCTGGAAGAAAATGCAAAAGATGTAATTAAAGCGGGTGAGTTAGCTTTCTGGGTTGAAGGCAGTTGCATTGCCATTGGTTTTGGAAAAACCCCCGCATCGCAGGGCGATGAAATTCGACTGGCAGCAAAAACCAATATCTGGGCGCATGCAATTACAGATGTGACTTTATTAAAATCGGTTAAAGCGGATGATTTTGTTTTTATTGAAAAGATTTAATAGTGTTGTTAGCCATAAGTTGAAGATCAAGAGAAAAAGCTTTAATATTAACAGGGTATCAGTGACATGAAATTACAGAATATATTTGAATCTATCCCGATAAATACTGATGCTGAACTATTTACCACGCTACTAGAAACCTCTGATTTAAAAATAGAGCGCATTGTATCCCGAGGACATACTTCACCTGAATCGGGCTGGCATGATCAGGATCAAAATGAATGGATTATTGTGCTCAAGGGTGAGGCTGTTATCTCATTTGAAAATGATAAAGAAATAAATCTCGGTGAGGGTAGCTATCTGAATATCCCTGCACATAAAAAACACAGGGTCAACTGGACAACCCCGTATGCGCCAACCATATGGCTGGCTGTTCATTACTAAACATAGACGCTATTAAGCCCTGTTATTCTTTTTGTTCAAATACAGAGTCACCAATAATTAATATAATCATAACAAGTTTGTAATATTTTTTATTTATAAATATCCCTGAGCTTTAATTACTATTTGTTCGGAGATTATTATGTTAACAGAAGCAGATATTGAACGAATTATGGATACACAAAAGCAATTAACAGAGTCATTGGCTGAGTCCTGTATCAACACGGGAACATTAGATTTCATCAGTGATGAAGATCTGTATATGCTACCAGACTATACTATGCCAGGCCCTAAAACTAATGATAGTACAGAGGAGTGTATTCTCAAACCCTGAGATTTCTGCCTTTTATGAAGCATCTTTAATTAGATATTAAAGTTGCTATCCGTTTTTTCCGACCTTCAGCACTCAAATCGGGAGTTCGCCGGGAAAGCAATAAAAGCAAAAGCTGTTTACCGTAAATAAACGCTAAACACGTTAATAAAAGCACTATTTGGTTAGAGCGTGCGTGCGGCGCGCGCTAAACAAAAAATATTTGCGTACATTCGAGTTCATTTGCGGTAAACAGCTTTTTCTTAAGACCTGCTTCAGGATAAACGTAGATATTTAATTATTTTCGCGATAGTGCTTTAAAAACCGATCCATCTTTTCCATTACCCCTTCCATGTCTTCTCTGCGGGATAAAAACACCAGTCTGAAATGATCTTTATCAGGCCAGTTAAATGCAGTACCCTGCACTAATAACACTTTTTCCTGTTGTAATAGCTGCAAAATAAATTTTTCATCATCGTCAATTTTATAAATTTCCGGATCCAGTTTCGCAAATAAATATAATGCACCTTTAGGTCTAACGCAGCTTACACCTTCTAACTGGTTAAGCATTTTCCAGCTGTAATCCATCTGTTCATATAAGCGCCCACCGGGTTTAACTAAATCATTTATGCTTTGATGGCCTCCCAATGAGGTTTGAATCGCATGTTGCCCCGGCACATTGGAACACAGTCGCATAGATGCCAGCAACTCCATGCCTTCAATATAGTCATGGGCATGCTCTTTGTCACCGCTGATAACCATCCAGCCAGCACGAAAACCGGCTACGCGGTAGGCTTTAGACAAACCATTAAAACTAATCATTAAAAGATCATCTGCCAGTGACGCTACAGCAATATGCTCGGCTTCGTCATAGATAATTTTATCGTAAATCTCGTCGGCAAAAATAATCAGCTTATGTTTTCGTGCAACTTCAACTAACTTTAAAAGGGTTTGCTTTGTATATACTGCCCCAGTTGGGTTATTAGGGTTAATAATGACCATACCACGGGTTTTTGGGGTAATTTTACTTTCGATATCTGTAACATCAGGTTGCCAGCCATTGTCTTCATCACACAGATAATGCACCGGTTTACCACCAGACAAACTCACAGCTGCAGTCCACAGAGGATAATCGGGTGCAGGAATGAGCATTTCATCGCCATTATTCAACAAAGCCTGCATTGACATAACGATTAACTCGCTTACCCCATTGCCAATAAAAATATCATCTACATCCACATCGGGAAAATCTTTTTCCTGGCAATATTGCATTACTGCTTTACGTGCGTAATAGACTCCTCTGGAATCGGAATAGCCCTGACAATTCACCAGATTGCGCATGACATCCTGAATAATTTCATCCGGCGCACACAGGCCAAACGGGGCCGGATTACCAATATTAAGCCTGGCAATGCTGTGGCCTTCTTCTTCGAGACGTTTGGCTTCCTTTAAAACAGGGCCACGGATGTCGTAACAAACCTGATCAAGTTTGTCGGATTTTAATATACTGGTCATAAAATTTTTAATTATTCAAAAGAGTTTCTGTTGTGTCATCATACAAGCTGCAAATTTATATATAAAGCGATTTTAATGAGAGCTTTATATCTCAGCCTGAAAATGCTTAAACAATTAACAGAAGCATGAAAACAATAAACGACATATTCGTCATCTCCGACACAGGCTTTCGGAGATAACGAGCATATAGAATTAACGGGACAATAGTGAATGAATATAGTTATGCTCGATAGTGGTCAACTCGCCGGTGATGTGGATTTCCCGGAAGTTAAGCTGCCCAAATTTGGCTGGTCACAGTTTGTTGCCCTGCCAGCTGAAGAAGTTGATGAGCGCTGCTGGCGTGCGGATATTATTGTTAGCACCCATACGCCTGTCAATGCACAGGTCATTAAAGAGTCATTTAAATTAAAACTGATTGTTGCGGCTGGGGATAACACTAACCATATTGATAAACCGGCCGCAAAACAACGCGGTATCATTATCTGTAATGTTCCCGGTTTAACCGGTGATAACACAACAGATGCACAAACGATTTGTGAGCAGGTGGTCACAAATATTAACGCCTGGCTGGATCAACAGCCGGTGAATGTAGTTAAATAGATAGATTGATTAAAACTCGCAAATGAGTATAATTCTCATTTAGCTGCCCCCTCCAAAAAAAGGACTTAAAAAGGATTAATAATGAACGATCTGATTACCACATTACTGAACTGCCCAAACCTGAGCCTGCGACTACTGGATGCAAAAACCGGTCGTTCTGTAAAAACAGTAAACCATGAGCAACTGCATAAAATTCTGTTAGATCAGGAACTTAGCTGCTCTAAAGACTGCGGCAATATGGTCTGTCAGCACCGCTCAACTAATTGAGTTCTACGAATCTGGCCCGGATTCCGCCGCGCTGCATCCGGGTTACACGCTTCGTCTTTGCTGCACAGCAGCTGCCAGCTCCCTTAATAAAACCTCAGTTTCATCCCAGGCGATACAGGCATCGGTAATACTCTGCCCATAAATCATGTTCTCTTTGTCATCAATATTCTGCCGCCCTGCTACCAGATGGCTTTCTAACATCACACCCATAATATTATGATTATCCTGCCGGATTTGCCCGGCAACATCACGACAGACATTCAGTTGCCGGTTGTGATCTTTCTCACTGTTCGCATGGGAGCAATCTACCATCAGGTGCGTGTTCTGCCTGTTTTTCTCTAGTTGATCTGTCGCCTGTTTTACACTGGCCTCATCATAATTTGGAAATTTACCCCCGCGTAAAATAATATGGCAGTCTTCATTACCGGTGGTTGAAAAAATCGCGGAATGCCCCTGCTTGTTGAGAGACATAAACACATGGGGGCGGGATGCTGCCTGAATGGCATCGATAGCAACCTTCAGACCTCCATCGGTACCATTTTTAAACCCCACTGGGCAGGACAACCCGGATGCCAGCTCGCGATGAACCTGGCTTTCAGTGGTGCGTGCGCCGATTGCACCCCAGCTGACCAGATCTGAAATATACTGGGGGCTGATCAGGTCGAGATACTCGGTGCCAGCGGGAATGCCCTTATCTGCAATATCCAGCAGCAGACTACGAGCCTGACGTAAACCATGGTTAATATTAAAACTATCATCCAGATACGGGTCGTTAATCAGGCCTTTCCAGCCAACGGTGGTACGCGGCTTTTCAAAATAAATTCGCATAACAATACACAGATCATCCACCAGCTCATCCATTAATGGCTTTAAAAGAGCGGCGTATTCTCGCCCGGCTTCAGTATCATGAATGGAACATGGGCCGACAATAACCAGCAGGCGGTCACTTTCACCCTGTAAAATTTTATGAATAGCCAGGCGTGCACTGTGCACAGTATCTGAAGCTGCTTCGCTAATAGGGTATTCCCGGTGTAATTCTTCAGGGGGCAGCACTTCCTGCAGACCGGAAATGCGTAAATCGTCGGTTTTATACTTCATCTATTTTCATTATGGGTTAATTAAGTATGGCATTATATATGATCATGAGGCTTACATAAATACGGGTTTTGCCCTGAGGTACCTCGCAAAGCACGCGATAAAAATAAAAACATAAGAGAAAACGCAAAACAACTCTGAATATTAATAGTTACTAATGAATAAGATGTAACAATTCCTGCCTTAATGTCAGAGAAGGTTAACAAAAATGGCTTCTTCTGCAGGAGCCAGGGATAATGATCGCGATGTGGAGCGAGCCGTTAAGCTTATCGGCTCGTTTCGCCTCACCCCTGCCCATTAAACCTGATTTAGACCATCATTCCCGATAAAGACATCCGCCAATGACAGGCTATTTATGAAAATGAAACGGCCCTGGCTCCAACTCAGGTTTAAATTTTATGAACTAGCATCAAGGAGTTCTAACAATGGGAATAAATTTTCGAACTGATACTTCGGTTCTGCCGCATCCTCATCCCAGGTCTGATTAAAACGTCTGATCCAGACCACATCTATGCCGGCATTTCTGCCACCCTGAATATCGTGTGAGGGATGATCCCCCACATGCAAGGTCTGCTCAGGGCTAACACCGGCCTGCAGCATTGCCCTGATAAACATCGCAGGATGAGGTTTTGCGGCCTGTACATCTGCCGCAGACACCTGAAAATCAAAATAGTCTGCCAGGCCGGTTTTGCTGATATGGGCATTGCCATTGGTTAGCGCCACCAGGCTATACTGTTTTTTTAACTCGGTTAATACGGGTATAACATCTTCAAATAAATTAACCTGCTGTCGCGCCTGATAAAATACATCAAAGGCAGTTTCTACCCAGTTATCTGTATCATTAAATTCTTTTGCCAGTTGTTGCAGATGCACCCGCCGCGCTGCTGATAAATCACATATCAGCTTCGGCTGAGACTGCAACAGTTGTTGTCGCTTTACCCGCAATTGCTCGATGCTATATTGTGCAGTAATTTGCGGTTTATTGATGTTTAACCAGTCATAAATAGCCTGCTCGGCAAACAGGATTGTAGGTATACAGGGCCAGAGCGTATCATCCAGATCAAAACAAACAAGTTTATACATTAAGCTTAATTGGTAATAACCACATACGCCGGCGAGAAAAAGGACTTTTGAAATTCTTTTAACAATTGCCGTGCCTGATCACGACTTTCAAAGCTCCCCACACGCACATTATATTTAATTGCACCGGAGCTCGATTCAAAATCACTGATATAGGCATCAAATTGTTTTTCTGCCAGTTTTTTAATAAAACTGTCTGCATTGACTTTGCTGGCAAACATACCCGCCTGAATAGAATATTTTTTTGCCGCTGTTATCGGCTTGTTTATTTGACCCGCCGTGGATAACTGCTGATTAGTTGCAGACAAAGCGGTTATATTTTTTTGCTGCAAATTACTCTTTTCTGGTTTATTTTTTAATATTTCTTTTTTCTTTATTGTTTTACTGGTGACTACTTTTTTAATATTCCGGTTTTTTTCAGGCGATTTTACCTGCTTTCTGACTTCCGGCTTTTTCTTAGTGGTTTTTTCAGGCTTAACTTTTTTGTTAGCTATTTTCTGATTTTGAAGTTTTTTTCCATCAACCTCAGGTGGAGTATCTTTACTTGCTGTTAATATCGGTTCAGGTTTAACTAATTTTTCATCAGAAACAGGTGTTTTAATATTTTCTGCTGCTTCAGACTGATCGGATTTACCAGTCACTGAAATTGTTTGCGCCCCTATAAAATAACCGGATAAAAACACAACTATTATAACTGCAACTGAAATCAGTATATATTGTTTTACCTGGTCTTCATTTATTACAAATACTCTCATTTTTTTATTTGTCTCATAATTTTGTGTGCAAAGCATTTTCACACATCAGATTTTCATTCGAAATTCCAGCGATGTCAGGTATTGTTGCAACTGGTTAAATAATGACTGATTAACCGCAGCCATAACAGACCTGGGGGCGAGTGTTTTTTTAAACACCTTGTCTCCGGCAAAGGTTTTAGCAATACCGCCTGCCTCGCTTAAAATTAACTGACCAGCTGCATAATCCCAGAGTTTTTGCCCACCATGTATATTAATCTGGCAGCGCCCAGCTGCCAGCCAGCACCAGTCTAATGCACCTGAGCCAAAATTACGCTGTGAGGCATAGGGGTGCTGGCGAATAAGACAAACCCGCATATCCGGGGTCAGCCGCTTAAAATCAATCTGTGCTGTACACTGGTTCAGGGTTTCCTGATCAGTATGGCTTATTAATGCCTGCCCGTTTAAACTGGCTCCCTCACCTTTTATAGCACTATACACTTCTTCTCGATTTGGGTCGTAAATTAAACCCAGCACCACTTCATTATTAATAACCAGGGCAATAGAAACTGAGAATATCGGAATACCACTGGCAAAATTACTGGTGCCATCCAGCGGGTCTAATATCCACAAGCCGGCCACTTCGTTATCTAACTGTCGCTGTTGATCGACCTCGTTCATCTCCTCACCCAGCACAGTATAGTCTGGCCAGTGCTGTTGCAGGCTGCTGATCATGGCTTTCTGCATTTCTAAATCTGCTTCTGTTACCAGGCTGCCATCCGGTTTCAAGCTATAGGCCACCTGATTATAGCGCGGCATAATGTATTCAGCTGCGTGTTGCTTAACAATTTCTTCAAGTTGTTTTAATATTTTTTTCATCATTGACTAAAACTGCTTCTCTACAATCTGCCTGGCTTATTTACTAAATAAGGCGATTGATTCTACATGTGCGGTATGCGGAAACATATCCATTACGCCCGCATTTTCCAGGGTATAGCCATATTTATGCACTAATATATGGGTATCACGCGCTAAAGTAGCCGGATTACAGGATACATAAACAATGTGTGTAGCCCCCAGTTTACCAATGTATTTCAGCATTTCCATAGCTCCAGATCTTGGCGGGTCGAGCAATATTTTATCGTAGGCCTGATTTAACCAGGCTTGATGACTAATATCCTGAGATAAATCGGAGGCATAAAATGTGGCATTATTAATGTTATTTTTTATTGCGTTTTCTCTGGCTTTAACAACCATGCTTAGCGTGCCTTCTACTCCCGTGACTGCTGTGCATTGGCGCGCCATGGCCAATGTGAAATTACCTAAACCACAAAATAGATCCAGCACCCTGTCTGCTGGTGATAATTCTAGCATTTGTAGTGCGAGGCTGACCATTGACTGGTTCATTTCACTATTTACCTGAGTGAAATCATTTGCCTGAAATTCAATGCTGACCTGCTGTTGTTTTAATGTATAGGTCAGCGGAGGTGGATTTTCTGGCCACAATGGCGTTACCGAATCCGGGCCTGCAGATTGCAGCATAATCTGCAGCTTATGTTTTTTAGCAAAATCGATGAGTGCTATTTTATCACTCTCGCATAAGTCTTCAAGATGACGGAATACCAGTGCAGTTTTAGTGTCATCGATTGCGACTTCTATTTGTGGAATACTTTCACGCGCCTGCAAGCCCATAATCAGTTCAGATAGATCGCTTAAGTGATTGCCCACAGATTCATGCAATACCGGGCAGCTGTGTAAATCAGCCAGAAAAGAATTTCCTTTTTCCCTGAAGCCCACCAGCACCCTGCCTTTTTTATGCACATATCTCACCCCTAAGCGGGCTTTTTGCCGGTAGTGCTTTAGAGGGCCTCGCAAAGGTTCTAATATTTTTTGTGGCCGGGTTTGCCCGAGGTGCTGAAGCTGCTGCATAAGTGCATCCTGCTTGCTGAAAATTTGTGCTTCATGTTGCTGGTGCTGCATGCTGCAACCACCACATACGGTAAAATGCTCACACAGTGGAGCCACCCTGTCATCGGATGACTTAAGAATATTCACCGCACGGCCTTCATCAAACTTTTTGCTCATTCGTGTGTATTTAAATTCTACGATTTCATCCGCCAGCGCAAAATCAACAAACACCACCTTACCATCAACATGAGCAACGCCTCGACCTTCCGGGCTTAATGATTCGATTGTGACTTCTATCAGTTCTTCTGGCAGGCGTTTTCTACGTCTTCTTTTTGACATACTAAATAATTCTTTATGTTTTACAGGCACTTCTTCAGAAACGCCTGCATTAAAATATCAGACAGGAAACACGCCGGTGGATAAATATCTGTCTCCACGATCGCAGATAATAGAAACAATAAGTGCATTTTCTACCTCTGCACACAGTTTAAGTGCTGCAGCGACGGCCCCACCGGATGAAATTCCACAGAATATCCCTTCCTCAGCTGCCAGGCGGCGAGTGATATCCTCCGCCAGCTGCTGGCCAATATCAATGGTAATATCTACCCGATTTTCATCAAATATGCCGGGTAAATATTGTTTGGGCCAGCGGCGAATACCCGGAATCCTGGAACCCTCTTCCGGTTGCACACCCACAATTTGAATATCCGCATTTTGCTCTTTCAGATAGCGTGAAGTGCCCATAATGGTGCCGGTGGTACCCATAGCACTGACAAAATGGGTAATCAGACCTTTGGTGTCGCGCCAGATTTCAGGCCCGGTACCCTCGTAGTGGGCTAGCGGGTTATCCTCATTATTAAACTGATCCAGCACTATGCCCTTACCCTCAGCCTGCATTTGCAATGCCAGATCACGTGCGCCTTCCATGCTCTGCTCACTGCTAACACTGATTAATTCTGCGCCATATGCCTTCATGCTGGCACGACGCTCCAGGGTCATATTATCTGGCATAATCAGAATCATTTTATAACCCTTAATTGCCGCAGCCATGGCCAGAGCTATGCCTGTATTTCCACTGGTGGCTTCAATCAGGGTATCACCGGGTTTGATATCCCCCCTGGCTTGTGCCAGTTGAATCATGCTCATGGCAGGTCGGTCTTTTACCGAACCCGCCGGATTATTACCCTCCAGCTTTACCATAACGATATTATTATTGGGCACCAGTCGCTGCAGGCGAACTAAAGGCGTATTTCCGACAAAATTTTCTAATGTCGGGAATTCTTCAGGATTCATAAAAAGTCACTTTCAAATTTAGTTTTTATAGAAAAAACTGTTAGAATCAATCTTATAACCATAAAAAAACAGGTGTATATTTATTCAGCGTAAGTGCCGTCGAACTGCTGTTTAGTTCGAATCTGCCAGGAACCTGTAGCTACCTGGGTTAATAGCAGCGGGGCTCAGCCCCATAAAACATAGAGTTGAAATATTAATCTTTAATAAGATTTCAGGGAATTTGGAACATTATCACATATTTCTACAAAATCAGTGAGACGTTGTAAATACTAAATGAATTCAAATCTCTGTTACCTCGGACTCCTGTTATTCCCTGCCAGCCTGTTTGCTGCCACCGCCGATAATACCCTCGCAATGCTCGGCAGTGAAGATATGTATCTTGAAGATATGCCCATCGTTATCTCCGCCACTCGACTGGAACAACCCCTGAATGAATCCCCCGTAGCCACAACCGTTATTGATCGGCAGATGATCGATGCCTCGGGAGCACAAACTATTCCCGATATTCTTAGACTTGTTCCGGGGTTTACCGTGGGATATCTCAATGGCAATTACCCTGTAGCAGCCTATCACGGGTTAAGTGACCGCTATTCCAAGCGCATACAGCTGGTCATTGATGGTCGCTCTGTCTATTTGCCCACATTAGCCGGTGTTTCCTGGTCTGATCTGGTTATAACCACTGATGATATTGAACGCATCGAAGTGGTACGTGGCCCCAATGCATCAACCTATGGCAATAATGCATTTCAGGCCGTGGTCAGCATTACCACAAAACATGCATCAGAAGATAAGGGACAATATGTAAAAATGACCGTGGGAAGCTATGATGCAGCGGATGCAATTTACCGGTTTGGCGGCAATAACCAGAATGATATAGATTATCGCGTTTCCATTGGCACAAAAAATAATGACGGCACTGACCTGCTAAATGATTTCACTGAGACAGATTATCTTAGTTACCGACTAGATTACCAGCTCGACACTTCGAGCAGTTTATTCTATCAGGGGGGCTTTCAGGACAGCACCTATGGCGATATTATAGAAAATGCGAGTGATCTTGATAATAATGCAGATGTCACCACCGCTTTTCAACATTTAAAATTTGAGCGTAGCTTCGATGATGATAGCAGCATATCGATACAGTATTACTACAACTATACTAAAAGTTTTAACTCTAATTTTGTAACCAATGTTTCACTTGCATCGGCATCTGTCGGCACACCTTTAGAAGCAGCACTCGCAAATATTGATGATTTTGATGTCTATGACACTCTAGACCTTCAATCTGAACGGCATGATCTCGAAATAAATTATTTCTATAACCCGCTTGATTCTCTACGCCTTATCTCAGGTGCCAGTATGCGTGCCGATAAAGTCACTGCAAACGATGTATTTAACCCGAAAACAAAAGACACACTGCTGCTCTATCGTTTCTTCACACATGGTGAATATAGCCTCACGGATAACTGGCTGCTAAATGCGGGCTTTATGCTTGAAAAAAATGATATATCAGGCACAGACGTTTCTCCCAGGCTGGCCCTGATTCACCATCTGAACAAGCAGCATACGTTTCGCGTAAGTGCTTCTAAGGCAACCCGTACCCCCACATTATTTGATGAAAATGGGTATATAGCCCTGCAGCAACAACTCACTCAAAACGGTGGGCAGCCACTGAATAACCCTTTAGTAGAAGGCCTGCTGGGTAGTGATACTTTAGTTGATGTTGAATACTACTCCAGCAGCAATGTAAACTCAGAAGAAATCATTTCTTATGAACTGGGCTGGATAATGCAGTTAATCGACAATAAACTATTAATTGATATCAAACTATTTAGCGATGAAACCAGTAATTTAATTACAGAAATTCCCTATATCGCAGATGTTCCCGGTGCCGGTGTGCCCACTGAAAATGTAGGCGGCCTCTTTGGGCCTGGTTACAGCGGTATTGGGGCAAATGATTCTACCAACTCTGCCAGTTCTGATAGCCAGGGCCTTGAATTTTATGCCGATTACAGGATAACTCAGGACTGGCGAGTATACGGCTACTTTTCCTATATTGAAATCAATGCCAAAGTAACCAATGCCAATATAACTGATGCAGTTAGTCAGGAAGCCATTTATGGCAGGTATGAAAAATCAGCGCCACGTAGAAGTTATGGTGCAATGATAATGAAACAATGGGAAAATAATCTCAACACCAGTCTGGCGATTTACTATGTTGGAGAGATGGACTGGCTGGATCGCACAAGTGCGCGAACCGACCCTGTGAATAGAGCATATAGAGATCGTTCAGCTGAAGCATATACACGCATAGATTTTGTGTTACGCAAATCATACTTTTTTGGAAAAAATAAACTTGATTACTCCTTTATTTTGCAAAATTTAGGGGGTACATACTATGACTATACAAGATCAAACTACACCGATCCGACATTTCAGACAGTTGATACCCCGGGCAGCAAACAGGATGCACGAGGCTATTTTGAGCTTGCCTTTATGTTCAATTAGATTGTATAAAGGGTGTTACTCAGTTTATCCCTGCATGGCTCAATAGCGACATTAAAAATGGACAATGACATCTTAATAACACACATTTTACACCCTGGTCTGAATACAGCTTGTACTGAAGTGTCACACATGATCAGCTAATACATACCTACAGGATGCAGGATTTACACGGAAATCCATTGAAAAACAGTAATAACATAGCCATATTAAACCGACTCAGGCCCTTGCAGTTGCTAGTGTCGGCTGTGTGGTTAATAAGTATTAGTCTTATTCTGCTTATTTCTCCCAATACAGGTGCAGCCACACCCACACAACAAAAGCTGATGATTGTATATCAGAAATCACATGGCTTTAGTCAGCAACTGATTGAATATCTACAGCAGGATCTTTCAGAATCTGGTTTTCAGGTTCAACAGACCATGCTCAAGTCTGATCAACTCGATTTAGTAAACCTAAAAGAGCAGCAGCTACTGATTACCGTTGGCAGTAAAACCACAGAAAAATTGCTCAACGCAAAATTGCAAACACCCATTCTGAGCATTCTTATGCCGAGGCATATTGCAAATTCATTGCGAAAACTCTATCCGCATAGAAAAAACTGGAGCACTCTGCTCATAGACCAGCCCATAGAAAGGCAATTGCATTTAATTGATGCCACCATAGGACAACACAAAAAAACCGGTGTATTGCTTGGCCCCTATACCAGAGACCTGAAACAGACACTTAATAAATTAGCTATAAAAAAGAAACACCTGATAGCAACTGAACAAATAGACAATGCAGACCAGCTATCGGCCTCACTAAAAGCATTAAGTCATTCCACAAATGTATTACTTACTTTGCCCGACCCAGCTATTTATAACAAAAGCACAATTCGTGGGTTTTTATTATTAGCCTATCGCAAGCGGATACCCATTATTGGCTTTTCGCAGGCCTATGTAAAAGCCGGTGCTATTGCAGCTATTTATTCCAAACCCGATCAAATTAGTAAACAGGTCGTAAATATAACAAGATATTTTTTTAGCAATGGCTCATTTAAATATAATAAATACTACCCTGATAATTTTTCAATCGCATTAAATAAAAATGTTGCACGGTCTCTGGGCATAAAATTAACCGCTGAAAAAGCTATTATAAAACACATAAAAATAGCTGAGGCTAGCAAATGAGAAACTGGGGAATTAATAAACGGGTTATGTTTCTGGCTTTATTACCCACATTGTTAATTGCAATATCACTTGCTTCATATTTCAGTTTTAATCGCTATGCCTATATTGAGCAGTCACTGCATATTAAAGGTCAGCTAATTGCTGATAATCTTGCTCCGGCCAGCGAATATGGCGTGTTTGCGGGCAATCTTGAGATACTGGATAATCTTATATCGAATACATTGCAGGAAAATGATATTACCAATATCACTATCAGCAATAAATATGATGAAGTATTAATCAGTCGCACTCGTCAAATTCCTGTCCCTCAAACCATGCTACCTGTGTTTATCACCCCTAAAGAATTCAAATACTCTGCAGCCATCACCGGTAATGAGGTTGACCTGTCAGACTATAATGAACTGCTCACAGACAACATCGAAAATTCAGCAGCAACTGATAGCAACCTGGGTTACGTTCACGTTACTTTAAATAATCAGTCAACCCAGGTTCAACAACTGGATAATTTGCTTAAAGGTTTGTTGATTACTTCATTCGGCTTATTTATAACCGTGTTTCTTGCCATCAGCATTAGTCGCAGTGTAGTAACCCCGGTACAGCGTTTAACAGATGCAGTGAAAAAAATCGCCCGGGGTGAATTAAATACCCGAATTGAAATTGATAGTGGCGGAGAAATAGGTTCACTGGAAGAAGGTGTAAATAAAATGGCCAGCGAAATGCAGATGATACGAAGTGATCTGCAAAGCCAGGTAAAAAGTGCAACCGCAGATTTAAAGAAAACACTGGAAGAACTGGAAATTCAAAACATAGAAATAGACCTGGCCCGAAACCAGGCCCTGTCGGCCAGCAAAATAAAATCTGAATTTCTTGCCAATATGAGTCATGAAATTCGAACCCCCATGAATGGGGTTATAGGCTTTACCGAACTGCTCGGAAAAACGACCTTAAGCGAAGAACAGAATGACTATGTCAATACTATTCGCAGCTCGGCAAGCAACTTATTAACTATCATCAATGACATTCTTGATTTCTCTAAAATTGAATCGGGAAAACTTAATATAGAAAATATTAATTTCCATTTAGATGATGTAATGGATGAAATCATTACCATGTTTTCGCCCATGGCCTATCAGAAAAATCTGGAGCTAATATACCACCCATCCACGAAGTTACCTGAAACCATTATGGGTGACCCTTCCCGAATTCGGCAGATACTCATTAACCTGATTAGTAACGCGGTTAAATTTACGCAAACAGGTCATGTTATTATTCGTGTTCTGCTAGAAACCCATGAAAATGAACAGCAGTCCATCCGTTTTATCGTAACCGATACGGGCATGGGTCTTGATGAGCAAAGTAAACAACGCCTGTTCACCGCATTTACACAGGCAGATACATCCATCAGCCGAAACTTTGGTGGCACAGGCCTGGGGCTGGTAATTTCAAGAAAACTGGCTGAACTCATGAATGGTGAAATCGGTTTAGAAAGTAATCTAAATAAAGGCTCAAGCTTCTGGTTTACCGTGCCTTTAACCGGCAATGAAAAAACAGACACACCCCCACCAGAACATAAACACCTTAAAGTAATTTTACTTGAGACCACTGACCAGAATAACCTTGCCAGCCGCTCCCTGCTCAATAGCCTGGGTATTGAAACAATTGAAACAGACCGTATTGACAGGCTAACCCGTCTTGTGGATGCGAATAAAAATGACGAACTTGCAGGCATAATAGCAGGGATTAATCGGCGTAATATAAACAACGATTTTATGCTGAAAGAGCTGGCAAAAACACTTCAATCAACCAGCTTACCCTATATCATTCTGGCCAGTATCTTTGATATTAATGAAGCTCAAAATATGACTGAAGCCGGATTAAAAAATATTGTTTCGCGTTGCTCAAGAACCAGCCTGCTTAAAAATCAGATTTTAACCGTGTTTAACCCGGACATGACAGACAATATTATCCCATCTGAAAATACTGAAAAGAGTATTAACAGAACACAGTTATCGCATATCCGGGTATTGCTGGTTGATGACAATGAAATCAACCTTAAGCTGGCTAAAACCTTACTGGAAATGCAGGACATTCAGGTAACAACAGCCGAGAACGGAGAGGTTGCTTTAGAGCTTGCTAATAAGCAATATTTCAATCTGATATTTATGGATTTACATATGCCAAAACTAAATGGTTTTGCTGCAGCTAAATCTATTCGCAACACAGACAACCCATGCAAACAATCTACCATTGTGGCATTAACAGCCAATGCCATGCCCGAAGAACAACTTCAGGTATTTAACTCTGGCATGAATGATATTTTACTGAAACCCATAACCGAACAACAATTACTGGATATCTTTGCCCGCTGGGTAGATACTGGTGATAATAAAGACGCAAAAATTATGGCCAAAGATAATCCAGACAACGAAGCTTGTACCATTTTCGATAAGCAGCAGGGCATAGATCTCGCCGGCGGCAATGAACAACTCGCAAATGAGTTATTACCCATGCTGGTTAGCGAACTACCAGCGCACAGGGAAAATTTACTCACCGCAAAACAGGCTGAAGACATTGACGACCTAAAAAAACATATCCATAAATTGCACGGTGGTTCCAAATACTGTGGTGTACCTGCCCTGCGAAAAGCATCTGCTGACTTTGAAAATATTATTGATTTAAAAAAGACTAACAAAATAGATAATAGCCTGGAGAAAGTGATTGGCGCAATTGATGAATTGCTTGAATATTATGAAAATAATTTACATTCATAATAGATTTTAATGACAACAAACACCCTGGAGCTGAACTTATATAAAACAAAAGATTGAACCGCAGAGGACGCAGAGACTCGCAGAGAAAAACTGCTTTTATGGCTTGCGCATAGCGCAAACCATAAAAAACCTCTGCGCACCTCCGCGTCCTCTGCGGTGAAAATATTTTGCCTTTAACCCTCCACTTCTAACTAATACCGCTATTTACATTCGCGCATCCAGCATCAGTCGCTTCATATTACTCACCGCGGTTTGTAAGCCACAAAATACCGCCTCAGCTATTATCGCATGGCCTATATTTAATTCTTTTATCTGTGGAATACAGGCAATGTCCTGCACATTGTGATAGTGCAGACCATGCCCCGCATTTACCTGCAGACCGAGGTCATGACCAACTTCTACTGCTTCATAGATTTTTTTTAATTCTTTTAATTTATCTTCTCGGCTTTCTGCATCGGCAAAATGCCCGGTGTGTATTTCTATAACCGGCGCACCACACCTTTTCGCCGCTTCAATCTGGCTTCTATCCGCATCAATAAATAAGGAGACGCGCACATTGGCTTCAGCTAATTGCTGGCAGGCCTCTGTAATCCGGTTTTCCTGGCCCACCACATCAAGCCCACCTTCAGTGGTTAGTTCTTCTCTGCTCTCCGGCACCAGACAGCAGTCTTCAGGTTGAAGTTTCTCAGCAAAAGCCAGCATTTTATCGGTTACCGCCATTTCTAGATTCATATGCGTGAGCAGTGAATCTTTCATCATTAACACATCCCTTTCCTGTATGTGCCTGCGATCCTCTCGCAGATGCAGGGTTATGGAATCAGCGCCCGCCTGCTCTACCTGCAATGCGGCATGTACCGGGTCTGGATAACGTGTTCCCCTGGCCTGCCTCAGTGTGGCTATATGATCAATATTGACCCCCAGTAAAATTGAACTCATCTCTTGCATTTCATTTTCCTGTGTTGAGTTTGTATATGTAAAATACCTCTATTCTATTAGAAAGATAGCGCTATTTAAATAGTATTTATTTCATACGCCTGTGAGCATGGCGATTAGCTCACTTCTCTGCTATTGTCTAAAACATAACAATAAACTCACATTTAAGGGCAAATGGGTGTTCAAACAAAGAATCTTTCGCTACGGTCTGGGATTACTAATTACCTTTATTCTATTTGCCAATGCCAGTGGCATGATACCGCTTCGCTTTATTGAAACCCTCGAAAACCTTTCTTATGATTTCCGTTTACAACTTTCCCTGCCATCTGATATTGATAAAAAGATTATCATTATTGATATAGACGAAAAAAGTCTGCATAAACTGGGGCAGTGGCCATGGGAACGAAATATACTGGCTAATATTGTTGATAACCTGTTCGATTATTACAACATTAATGTGCTTGGCTTTGATATAGTTTTCGCAGAAAAAGACGAAGACCCCGGTGATAAAATTCTGGCTCAGCTTAGCCATAGCCCGGTTTCCAGCAATGAAGATTTTCAACGAATTATACAGAATAACAAGCACACGATGCACCGTGATGAACGATTAGCAAAAAGTTTTACCGGTAGAAAAATTGTTATGGGTTTTATCTTTAAAAATTTTGATACGGATCTGTCAAAAGGTAAATTACCACCGGCTATTCCATATTTCAATGCTGGCACCATCAAAAGCTTTGCTTTTGCCAATGCATCAGCATATACCGCAAATATAGACATACTTCAGAGCAGTACAGCTATGGGCGGTTTCTTTGACAACCCGCTTATCGATGCAGACGGCGTGTTTAGACGCGTGCCCCTGTTACAGTCATTCGAGGGTAAGCTCTACCCTTCGCTGGCACTGGAAATCACCCGCGCCACCCTGCAAAATAATACCATCAAGCTGGTTTACAGTGATGAATACGAGGGAACTAAATCACTTGAGTGGGTACATATTGGCGATATTAAAATTCCTGTAGATGAATACTCTGCAGTTATGGTGCCCTATATCGGTCGCCAGAAAACGTTTGACTATATCTCTGCCGTTGATATTTTAAATAAATCGATTCCGCGTAACTTACTTAAAGATAAAATCACTATTTTTGGTACCAGTGCAGCGGGATTGCTTGATTTAAGAACCACCCCGCTCGAATCGGCTTACCCGGGGGTAGAAATTCATGCCAACATTATTCAGGGCATTTTAGACCAGAGCATAAAACACAAACCCGAATACATGATTGGTTTTGAAATTCTTCTGCTGTTTCTGCTGGGTATTATTTTAACTATTGTACTGCCTGTGCTATCACCCGCCTGGAGCACAATTTCTGCCATTCTTGCCATAGGCTTTACACTGCTACTGAATGACTATGCATGGAACCAGGAACAGGTGATCATGCCCATTGCATCACCATTAATTCTAATTGTTTTACTGTATGTGATAAATATGTCCTATGGTTTTTTTATTGAATCACGGGGTAAGCGGCATCTAACTCATCTATTTGGCCAGTATGTACCACCGGATCTGGTAAGTGAGATGAGCCGCAACCTGAAAGAAATTAACCTCGATGGTGAAATCCGCAATATGACCGTACTGTTTACCGATGTACGTGGCTTCACCACCATTTCAGAAAACATGGAGCCGAGGGAGCTCACCACCTTTATTAATGCCTTTCTTACCCCGCTAACCCAGGTCATTCATCAGAACAGAGGCACCATCGATAAATATATGGGTGATGCCATTATGGCATTCTGGGGAGCACCGTTGAAAGATCCTCATCATGGTAGAAATGCTCTAAATGCTGGCATGGATATGTTACTGGCCATTAAAAAGCTCAATAGAGACTTTAAGGCAAAAGGACAGCCTGAAATAAAAATTGGGATTGGTGTCAACACAGGTGAAATGAATGTAGGCAATAAAGGCTCTGAGTTCCGCGTTGACTATACTGTGCTGGGTGATGCGGTTAATCTGGGCTCACGTCTGGAAGGCCTAACAAAAAATTATGGGGTGGATTTTATTGTTAGTGAATCTACACGTCATGAGGTACCTGAATATGAATATCGCTTGCTGGATATCGTAAAAGTAAAAGGCAAGGATAAACCAGTAACTATATACGAACCAATAGCCCTGGTAGAAAATATCGACAAATCTGAACGCGTACGGATTAAGGAATTTCATCACGCCCTGAAACTTTACCAGCAACAAAAATGGGATGATGCTGAACAGATGATTTTTCAGCTAAGCCAGCAGGAACCAGGGCGCATGATTTATAAAATATATCTGGATCGAATTGCATTCTTCCGCAATAACCCGCCAGAGACAACATGGGATGGTGTGTTTATCCATACTAGCAAGTAGTTAAGCAATAATGTCTGTGGCGGCCTTTTGTTTTAAACCGGTATTAAGTTAAACGTCATTCAGATCAGAGCCTGCCTAAAGAAAACACAAAAAAATGCAAATGCCCGGTTTATACACTGGCTAACACGCTACACTATTGAAAACCTGACCATTTATTTACATATTTTTTAATACTGTTATTTTTAACACCCCCCGAACGGGTGATAACAGTCATTAAAATTCCATATTAACCTCGATTATGTCAAATTTTGTGAAAAACATCTTATTTTCTCACTTATCACAATGCTGAGTGTGAATAATCTCACAGATATTTCACTGATCCCTTTGTAGGATTAGTTTTCATAGAACAGACAATTTAGCTCGACAATGAAAGAAAGACACTCACAATACGATGTTTCTAACACCATAAAGGTCACTGACACTCAGGCTGTTTGTGATGCGGTATGTGATATTTTTCATAGTTGCTACCTGGCTGCAGATGACAGTACAATTCGCCAGACCTTTGAAGATTTTGATAGTCTGTTCGAAGGTCATTACAGTGGTTTTAATGCCTGCGATACCTTCTACCATGATAAACAGCACACGCTGGATATGACACTGGCACTGATGCGGTTAATCGACGGACATGAAAGACAAAGTGACCGTCACCACACCTTCGGTGCAAAATTAACTATTCTGACAATTATTACCGCTCTATTCCACGATTCAGGTTATATTCGCAAAATTAATGACCAGAAATACTACAACGGAGCCCAGTACACTCCTGTTCACGTCAGCCGAAGTGCTACATTTCTAAAGAATTATCTGCACATGATCGGTATGCCCGAATACGCGGATATTGCAGCGAATATGGTTCATTTCACCGGCTATGAAGTCTCGCCGGATAAAATCAGCTTGCCTGACAGTAAACTATATTTGCTGGGGTATATGCTGGGCACAGCAGATTTAATTGCACAGATGTCAGATCGTTGTTATCTGGAAAAATGTCGTGAGCGATTATATCCAGAATTTAAACTGGGTGGTCTGACTGAAACTCTGAATGAAAAAGGTCAGTCAGTGATCGTATTTGCATCGGCTGATGAACTGCTGGCAAAAACACCGGAATTTTATAATTCTGAGGTTAAAAAGCGTCTACATGATTTATTTCATCAGGTATATAAATATGCAAAAGCACATTTTGGTAGTAGCAACCTGTACCTGGACTATTTAAATCAGAATATTAAGCATATAGAAACACTAATTTCTGACGGCAAAATTGATGACCTGCACCGTTTACCTCCAGATAACCCGGGTACAAAACAGTTTTTGCCCCTTCAATAAATTTTGCTGCTATCCCGTTATAAAAATGCCTGAAAAACTCTGAGCTATCCTCACAAAACATAGTTTTATATCAAAAAGATAAAGGCGCATTGTCCACAAAATAATGTTAATTTTTTGTTTGTGCGCCCGTTATACACAGCTTAGGCAAGCTCAGCAGTAGAATTTACTGTATTGCAAATACTTCACCATTTACCGAATTAAATATCACCTTACCATCAGCAATTGCAGGCGAAGAATAAATTTTTGAATCAACCTTATAACGCCAGCGTAATTTTCCATTTGCCGCAGCCATTGCATATAAATAACCATCGGTACTGCCAATATACACGGTATCTGATGAAATCACCGGCGATGAAAAAACAGGGCCATTGGTTTTATACTCCCATTTACGCCCGCTTTGTTTTTCATCATAGGCATAAATATAGGTATCGCCGCTACCAAAATAGACTGCATCTTCATACACCGCAGGAGATGAGAATATTTTACCTGCTGTTTTTTTGCGCCACTTTAACTGCCCTGTTTTAATATTTACAACGTGAACATACTTGTCATCAGTGCCTATGAATACATTGCCATCATGCACACTGGGGGACGAATAAATTGCCTGTCGTACTGTATAATTCCATTGCTCCTGTCCAGATTGTTTGTCAATGGCTCGCAGATAACCATCCAGAGTGCCCACAAAAACTAAACCATTGCTGACGGCAGGTGATGAATATACTTCACCCTTTGCATCAAAATGCCATTTTTCAGAACCATTTTCAGCATCAACCGCATACACACGTTTATCTTTACTGCCAAAATAAACGACACCGTCATCAATGACAGGCGCTGAATAAACAAACCCACCGGTACGAAATTTCCATTTCATCTGATGACTATCTGTATCAACTGCATATAAATACCCATCCCAGCTACCTATATACAGGGTATCTCCCTTGACTGCTACCGCCGCTTCTACATTACCCCTGGTTTGAAAGCTCCATTTTAAACGTCCGGTATCCAGATCAAGCGCATAAACATAGCCATTCTTACAGCCGATATACACAGTGTCGTCATACACAATAGGTGATGAATATACTTTATCGGGAGCTGAATATTTCCAGACCAGCTTATCCAGCCTTGTAGGTGCCGATGAATCAGAAACACCCGAGTGCTGCGGGTCTTCACGAAACATGGCCGTACCACCACAGGCCGTGAGTAAGCTGGTTAGTAACGCAATCGAAAGTAGAGAAAAGCCCCTTATCATTTTTATCTCCATAGATAAATTAATTATATGTTTAATCTGGTAAACCCAATCGGGTGCAAAATGCATGCGCAAACTATTGATTTAATCAGGGGTTCCCTGGACGAACCATGAGTTTATGCAGGCATTTGTAATCCAGCTATTTTTCCAGCTTCAACCCTAGCTGATATGCATGGGCTTATCAAGTTCAGGCCCTGCATGAGGCTCTAAATAATGGCTGAATTTCCACTATTACACAATAACTCATAAGATATTGTGCCTGCACAGGATGCCACTTCATCCACTGAAACCTGCTTTCCCCATAGCTCTACCCTGTCACCACATTGCGCATTAATTCCGCGTAAATCCACTGCAACAGAATCCATAGAAACCCGCCCCGTTAACCGGGTTAACTGGCCGTTTACTGCCAGTGGTGTGTCCGTTGGCGCATGCCGCGGATAACCATCAGCATAACCAATATTAACTATACCCACGGGCATATCTTCGGGGCATGTCCAGGTTGCACCATAACCAACATGCTGGCCTTTCTTTAGCTGGTTAACTGCAATCAGCTCAGCCTGCAGACACATCACTGGCTTCAGGTTTAAACTTTGTGCCGATTGACCGGGTATTGGCGATGAACCATACAACATAATACCCGGACGTGCCCAGTCCTGCTGCTCAAATAAGTGACTGATAATTGCACCTGAGTTCGACACACTGGTCGTGGTTTTATTTTTATTTAGAATAGCCTGAAAACAGTCTATCTGCTGTTGATTCGATGCATTTTGTGGATTATCTGCATTGGCAAAATGCATCATTAAACCCGACTGTTTAATATATGAAATTTTTTCCAGGCGCTGATAGCAGTGGTCCACATCATCAGCCTGAATACCTAAACGTCCCATGCCCGTATTAATTTTTAACCAGATATCCAGCGGGGTGTTCTGCTGCTCGGCCTGCAGTAAATCCAGCTGCCACAGCTGACTAATTGCCGGCCGTAAATGATATTGAATACTCAGTTGCAACTGCGCCTGATTTAAAAAACCCTGAAAAACGCTAATCGGTTTTTCTATGCCCTGCTCACGTAAAAAAATAGCTTCTGCTAACTGCGCCACCGCAAAACCATCCGCATCGGCCAAACTTCTGGCTACCTGCAGCATACCGTGACCATACGCATTGGCCTTGATCACTGGCATGATTTTGCTATTGGGCAGGTATTTTTTTACCTGCTGAAAATTATGCTGTAAGGCAGCAAGATCAATAGAAATTTTCGCAGCCCGATTAATACCCATAGATATTATTCAAACCCAGAAGATGAATACATTTCAGGGCTGAAGTTTTCAAATTTGGTAAACTGGCCCAGAAAAGTTAATCGGGTAGTACCAATCGGGCCATTACGCTGTTTGCCAACTATAATTTCTGCGGTGCCCTTATCCGGGCTATCCTCGTTATAAACTTCATCCCGGTAAATAAATACAATCACATCCGCATCCTGCTCGATGGCACCGGATTCACGCAGGTCTGACATCACCGGGCGTTTATTGGGGCGTTGTTCCAGGCTACGGTTTAACTGCGATAATGCCACCACCGGTATTTCCAGCTCTTTGGCCAGCGCCTTAAGACTTCGCGAAATTTCTGAAATTTCCGTGGCACGATTTTCTGAGCTACTGGCCAGCTGCATTAACTGCAGATAATCAATAACGATTAAGCCTAAGCCATGCTCACGTTTTAAACGACGGGCACGAGCTCGCAAATCGGTGGGTGACAATGCGGGTGAATCATCCACAAATATTTTAGCTTCAGATAATAAGGACACGGCTGATGTAATTCGCGGCCAGTCTTCATCATTAAGCTGGCCAGTGCGTAACCGATGCTGATCAATACGCCCCATGGATGAAATCATGCGCATCGCCAGAGATTCCGCCGGCATTTCCATACTGAATACCGCCACCGGAATGCCCTGAGCAATCGCTGCATTTTCTGCCATATTCATGGCAAAGCTAGTTTTACCCATGGAGGGACGACCCGCGACTATGACCAGATCGCCTTTCTGCAGGCCACTGGTTTGCTCATCAAAATCTTTAAAGCCGGTGGTTACTCCGGTGAGTGCCCCTTCCTGCTCAAATAGTTTGTCTATCTGTTCAACGGTTTTAGTTAATAGCTGTTTTATTCCCTGAAAGCCCTGGCCCGCACGATTACCCTGCTCGGCTATGTGAAATACCTGGCGCTCGGCCTCATCTAACAGCTCCTTACTTTCCCTGCCTTCAGGGTTATAGGCATTACCGGCAATATCTGTACCCACTTCAATCAACTGACGCAATACAGACCGCTCATGCACAATATCCGCATAGGCTCGAATATTCGCCGCACTGGGTGTATCCTTGGCGATTTGTCCCAGATAGGCCAGCCCACCCGCATCTTCAAGCTCATGAGTTTTTGATAGCTCATCAGACAGGGTCACCACATCAAAAGGTTTATCCGCCGCTTCCAGTCTGGCTATGCTGCGAAATATCAAACGATGATCATGCCGGTAAAAATCTTCTTCGGTAATGCGGTCGGCAATTTGCTCCCAGGCACGCTTATCCAGCATAAGCCCGCCTAGCACGGCCTGTTCTCCCTCAATGGAATGGGGTGGCACTTTCAGATTTTTGGTCGCAATATCAGCGACCTGGTAGTCATTAGCAGTGGGATATATTAAAGATTCAGGCATGATATTTCTGGGTTATTTTCCGGGGTTTACTCGATCTCGATTTAATTAAGTTTGCCCTCTTGAGGGCAGGACTGCAATATACTTTTGACGGAAATCTGGATTATTTTACTATTATTATTGTGTAGCCCGGGGGCAGCGAAGCGGAGTCCGGGGATGGGTGTTTTTTTGTCTATCCATAAGCCCATACGCTACCATTATTTCGCTTATTTTTGTTCTGCTGGTCCTGTGGAGACTGAAACGACAGGTAAAGAATAAACCTCAAATCCATACACTCAAAACAACAACAGCCGGGCATTGCCCGGCTGTTATAAGTCATCAATGATATAAGTTAAAACTTATTCTTCACCAATAATCGTCAGCTTGATAATTGCATTTACATCCGTATGCAAATGCAGATCAATCTCATACTCACCTGCGCTACGAATAGGGCCAGAAGGCAGACGAACTTCTTTCTTCTCAACGTCAACGCCTGCAGCAACCAGTGCTTCAGAAATATCAGCATTACCCACAGAGCCAAACAGCTTACCTTCAGATCCCGACTTGGATGTGATAGTTATAGACATCTCATCCAGTTTGGCCTTACGTGCTTCTGCAGTAGCCATGGTGTCTGCTTGTTTCGCTTCAAGCTCAGCTCGACGGTCTTCCAGCTCTTTAACATTTGCTTCGTTTGCAATTTTAGCCTTACCAAATGGCAGCAAAAAATTACGTGCAAAACCGTTCTTTACATTAACGACATCACCCAGCTTACCCAGGCGATCAATTTTTTCTAATAGAATGATTTCCATTATTTAATCCTCTGAATATTAGTGCTGGTCAGTGTAAGGCAACAATGCAAGATAGCGCGCACGCTTAATTGCAGTTGTTACCTGACGTTGATATTTAGCTTTAGTGCCTGTGATACGTGCAGGAACAATTTTACCTGTTTCACTGACGAAATTTTTCAGCAGGTTTAGATCTTTGTAGTCACACTGTGTAATACCTTCAGCAGTGAAACGACAGAATTTTTTACGACGAAAATATGCCATTTTTTATATCCTCAATACTTATTCAGCAGGAGCAGGAGCAGGTGTAGGTGTAGCTGCATCAGCTTCTTCTGCAGTAGCTTCTACTGGTGCTGATGCCTTAGCTTCATTATCAGATGATTCTGTAGCATCCGCTTTTACTTCAGGCTTGTCAGAACCGCGCTTATCAGACTTCTTGCTCTCTTCTTCTTTCATTAAAGGAGATTGCTCAGTAACCGCTGCCTTGCACTTAATAACCATATTGCGCAGTACCGCATCATTAAAGCGGAACATAGACTCAAGCTCTTCCAGCTCTTCGTTACCGCACTCTACATTCATAAGAACATAATGGGCTTTATGGATTTTATTAATAGAATAAGCCAGCTGACGACGGCCCCAGTCTTCTAAACGGTGAATAGTGCCACCTTTAGACTCAATAATGCCCTTATAGCGATCAATCATCGCAGGCACCTGCTCACTCTGATCAGGGTGGACCAGAAACACAATTTCGTAATGACGCATTAAATACGCTCCCTACGGTTAATGCCCTCTGTTTACAGCAATAAGGTGCTGCCAGTAGAGCAAGGAGTTAAAAAACACTGGAGCCAGAGGCCCTCAGGGGCGCGAATTATAGGGCTTTTGCGGGATAACTACAAGCTGAAAGGGGATATAACCCCGGATATATCATGAGACTACCTGACATTTGACCTAATAACATGATTTAAAGAAAAATTCGGGCATATTAGAAAAACACACTATGCATATGGATACTCAGTAGAATTAATCATTAGCCCCTTGAAATCATATGCATAACATCCTAACATCATATGCATCGACTCAAGATTTACCAGGGAGATATACATGAGAACGACTCTTGATTTACCCGAAAATTTACTGAATGAAGCAATGAAAATAACCCATACAAGCACAAAAACAGGGGTTATTGTTAAGGCGCTGGAAGACCTGGTTAGAAAATCAAAGATTTCTGGTATAAAAAAATATAAGGGTAAATTTGATTTAGATATTGATCTTGATGAATTAAGAGACCGTGGTTAATGGCGGTTCTGGTGGATACATCAATATGGATAGATTATTTTCGGGATGGTAAAAACTCCACCGATATGGATTTTCTAATTGATGAAAATCTTATCATTACCAATGACATAATACTGGCTGAACTAATACCTTACTTAAAAATAAAGAAACAAACGAAAGTCGTTAACTTACTTTATGAAGTGACTCGATTGCCATTAGATATTCGCTGGCAAGAAATAATTGAATTCCAGCTGAAATGTTTAAAATCAGGTGCAAACAGAGTGGGAATACCTGATTTAATAATTACCCAAAACGCAAAGCAAAATAACTGCAAAATCTATTCGCTCGATAAACATTTCAGTCTTTTAAATAAAGCATTGAAAGTAGATCTACATTAATGAATTACAGAAACCTTTTGAAAGCCCCTTACGAGCAATACTGTGAAAAACTGTTTTGTGGTTTCCGGTTTTATGTACAATAATTAATGGAGTCAATTAACGGGGTCGTGACAACTAAGAATCATTAGCGTTAAATTAATTTAATGTTATTTCTGGAAAAGAAAATAAGCAATAATGCAACAAATTAATATCCAGTATTATAAAACAAAAATCGGAGAACTGATATTAGGAACTTTCGATAGCAAACTCTGTATTCTAGATTTTAGATATAGAAAAATGAGAGTAATATTAGATAATAAAATAAAAAAAAATCTGAATGCTGAATTCATAGAACATGATCATGAAATCATAGCGAACGCTAAAAGCCAGCTTGATGAGTATCTTAACGGAAATAGAAAAGAATTTGATTTACCATTATTAATGGTTGGCACTGATTTTCAGAGAACGGTATGGAATGCTTTGATAAAAGTGCCTTATGGGACTACATCAACATATCTTCAGTTAGCAAAAGATACAAACAATGAAAAAGCAGTTCGAGCTGTTGCTAATGCAAATGCGGCAAATTCAATTGCCATAATAATACCATGCCATCGTATTATTGGAAGTAATGGAGAGCTTGTTGGCTATGGTGGTGGCCTGCCCGTAAAAAGACGGTTAATAAAGTTAGAGCAAAATAACAGTGCTTTAACTACCGATTAAAAATATTCATTTGAAGAAAAAGCGTGACCAAAAACTGTACATATTCTGCCCAACTAATTTTTCCAGACTTACAGACTCGGCTTAAAAACAATTTCTGTATTTAGCTTTCCTTCAAAATAACTATCAATAATAATAACATTCATTAACTTCGATATATCAAACCCGGGCTGTGGCTCTGGTTTTATCTTAATAAGTTTTAACCGAGAAGAAGGATAGTTAATTTTTAATGTGACATGGTAAGGATAGTAACCATCAAGAAACTTTCTATGAAAAGGCCCGTTAACCAGGCTGAAAGTGCCATCAGGGTTTTTATAGAAAATGCGCACTTCTGCCTTAATGCATAGCTCGGCTTTTTTTGAAATGTCTATAAGCTGAACCGACTGCCCATTTATTACTGCTGACTCAATATTGCGCTTATAGCTAACGTTTAAATTCCGCATTGATTTATAACTATAGACTACTTCTGTGCGTGGAACCGGATCCAGGTTTTTGTAACACTGCTCTAGAAAAACCCAGCCATTCTTCATGCTAAGCTGATTGATAGACAAGATATTTATAGAATGAAGGATGTCTTTTTTAGGCGGCACAGGTAAAAATTTCAGTTCGCCTTCATTAACTTGATCAGTCGAAACACTCTCATCTTCATTAAACCACTTTTCCAGCTCTTCCTGCGTCATTTCTACATCCGCACAGAGATGGAAGGAGAATAATAATAGAACAGGGGCGATAAATTTATTCATGGTTTATGCAATTAACCGGATTCAGAAAACAATATTTTTTTAGATGCAATGTCTGAAATTATATATGTAAAAATGAATGCATACTTTATCCTGGAATTTTATTTTTATAACAATATTTTTTTCGTAGCTTGGCGCTGAGGCACGAAGCCCAATATTTCTAACAGACCTCATCGTTATTTTTGGGGTTCGTAAACTCACCGCCAACCTGCAAAAAACAACAGGAGATGCTTTAAGTAAGTACCATTCGAGTCTGCATCCCTGCTAGTGATGCCGCTGCCACGGCGGTGTAAGAATATGCGATTCATCTGTATGGATGCCAAAATTAGCCAGCTTATCGATCAGTGCGCTGCGAGG
>QIDK01000216.1 GCA_003228405.1 Gammaproteobacteria bacterium
GCAAAACTACAGTATGGAAGAAATATCTATCCGCTTGCCGCGGGATCAGTTGTTTGAGGATGAGCTGGAAGAATATGATCGTATGTAGTGGGTTACCCGCTACTTATTACTGAATCAGAAATAAAAGGATACGCTTAATAAGTGATAGAAAATACACCTGTAGGAGATAGCCTTAGCTGACGATAATTGTTGCGATGCGAAGTGAGCCGTTAAAAACATATTATAGCTTATCGGCTTGCTTCGCATCGCCAGGGGCATCGTCAGCTAAAGCTAACGCCTACAGGAAAAACTATTATTGTTATGCTTCTATGATATAAGACAGGCATTCTTTTCAGCTGATTTATTAGTATGTGTTGTTATGCCTATAAGGCATGAAAATGACAGATGTCTTCTAATCGTTTAATATAGTTTAAACTGTCATTTCCATAACTTCCTTCATAAGATTTTAACGGGAATGGCAGATGCTTTTAGTAAAAAGACACAGCAATGCGTCTGACTGTTAGATAATAGTGGAAAAAATGAAAAAAGTTATAAGTATAGTTTTATTGCTCGGCATTTCAGTAAATGCAAATGCAGAAAGTTTTTTTGATAATGCTATTTTTGGAATATCATTAATAAACCAGAATGTTGATATTGAGGTTAGCAGTTCGGGCTCATCTGTTACCGGTTCTGATAGTGGCAGTGGTATTGGCCTGTATCTGGATAAATACTATAAAAGAAAATATCGTTTTAACAGCACACTCAGTTTTATCAATTATGATACTTTTGATATATCACAGCTTATGTTCTCGGCAGATTACCTGGTTCCTGTAAATGCTACAGTAAGCTTTTATGGTGGTGGCTCACTGGGTGGGGCACTCCAGAAATACAGTGATTCCAGCATTAGCGATTCGGCCCTTGGCCTGGTATATGGTGTGCAGTTAGGCAGTATTATTTACATAAATAAAAAATTGATGCTAGAACTTGGCTACCGGTTTCGACCCACCAGTATTGAAACAGATATTACGAGCATACCGGGAACTGTGACAACGATAAATGATTTAAGTGAAAGTTATTTTAATATTTTATTGATGTTTTAGTGGCGTTTTTTTAAGCAGAGCCTCAATCACCCTGGCGGCAGCTACAAAACCAAATGTAGCGGTCACCTGAGTAGCCGATCCAAACCCCAGAGCACAGTCCAGGCGTACCCCTTTCACTCCAGGTTTTACATAATCTACACTGCCATCATCTTTGGGGTAGCGTTGTTGTTCGCTCGAATATACGCATTTTACTCCAAATGAGCGTTTTGGGTTTTTTGTATAGCCATATTGATAGCGTAACTGAGAACGGACTTTTGCTGCCAGTGGATCATTCCAGGTTTTAGCTAAATCGGCTACCGTGATCAGGGTAGGGTCGACCAAACCGCCGGCACCACCCGTAGTAATCACCGGTATTTTATTGCGTTTGCAGTAATAGATGATGGCGCATTTAAATTTAATACTGTCGATAGCATCAATCACATAGTCATAACCTTGTTGTAGATATTTCTGACAGTTGGTTTCGGTTATAAAATCATCAATAATATTAATCGTGCAGTCTGGATTAATCTGTTTAATTCGTTGCGCCATAGTTTCCACTTTAGATTGCTCAATCGTGTCACTGAGTGAATGAATCTGCCGGTTGATATTACTGGCGGCAATATCATCATGATCGATCAGGGTGATTTCACCAATTGCAGAACGGGCTAATGCTTCTGCAGCCCAGGAACCCACGCCACCAATACCGATAACACAGATATGTGAATTCTGTAAAACCTTAAAGGCATTTTGGCCATAGAGGCGGGCAATGCCACCGAATCGGTTTGCGTAATCGCTCATAAGAAATTAAATCGTAAGTCGTAAGTCGTAAGTATAAGGCTTTTATGTGGTTTATGTGCCCCTACAGGTCGAAACCAAAACCACGTTCTTAGAACAAGGATATTTTCATATTTAAATTATAACCTGCATTTATAACCCCTTATTTCGTTATCTCTACAAGTCTGGCACCTATCCTGCAGTCTGATTCCCAAATAGTATTTTTATGTCAAAAAAACGACGGGAGCCTCTATGACACAGGATATGGTAATGCAGCTGGCAAGCCAGACTTTGTGGGTCGCCATTCTTTTAGCCGGGCCTCTATTATTGTCAGCGCTGACAGTGGGCTTACTGGTTGGTATGTTTCAGGCGGCGACGCAGATTAATGAAATGACGCTTAGTTTCATTCCTAAACTGGGTATTCTGGTGGTGGCACTACTGATTTTCGGGCCCTATATGCTGAGTACGATTGTGGATTTTACACAAACGCTGATTAGCGAAATTCCCTCACGGCTTGGTTAATTATGTCTACTCCAGTCACTAATTATAAGCCTTCCCTTTATATGCCTTCGCTGGCTCTGGCCGGTTATGCTTAGTCTGACCACCGATCAAATTGCACTCTGGCTGGGAAGTTTTTTCTGGCCATTTGTGCGTATCAGTTCAATGATGATGGCCGCACCGGTATTTGGTGCGCGAATGATGCCAGTGCGCATTCGCATTATACTGGCAATGACGATTAGTGTGCTAACCGTACCTCTATTACCGCCGGTTCCTGCGGTTGATCCGATTTCATTTGCGGCGGCGGGTATTTTATTTCAGCAGGTCTTAATTGGTGTGGCCACAGGCCTAATTATCCAGATGGTATTTCAGTCTCTGGTTATCGCCGGTGAGTCGATAGCCAACGGCATGGGCCTGGGTTTTGCGCGTATGGTAGACCCGGCCAATGGAGTACAGGTGCCGGTTATATCGCAATTTTTTGTTGTTTTAGCCACCCTGTTATTTGTGATTCTGAATGGCCATTTATTGTTGATTAAATTGATGATTCGCAGTTTTGAAATATTGCCCATTGGGGAATCGGGCTTATCCCTGCTCGCACTTAAAACCGTGGTGAACTGGGGCAGTCAGATGTTTATTGGCGGCCTGATGGTTGCGCTGCCGGCGGTAACGGCGCTGATGGTGGTGAATATTTCTATGGGGGTTATTACCCGTGCCGCACCCCAGCTAAATATTTTTGCGGTAGGCTTTCCATTAATGATTCTTTTAGGTTTTGTATTTATTGCCGCAACCCTGCCCAGTGTATTTGCACAATTCACCCAGTTGTTAATGGATAGTTTTGAATATATCAGCCAGTTAATGGAAGTGCGCTAATGGCTCAATCAGAAACAGGTCAGGAAAAAACAGAAGAAGCCACCCCCAAACGCCTCGACGAAGCGAAGAAAAAAGGCCAGATTGCCCGTTCCCGTGATTTTAATACAATGATTATTATTGCCATGGCGGCCACCGCACTAATAATAACGGGGCAGGTGATGATTGCGGATTTAAGTGAATTAATGAACCGCTATTTTCAACCCAGTCGAGCCGATATGTTTGATCCTGCTGGAGTGCTGCGCTGGTTTTATGGCGCCATGTTTGATGCTGTCTGGTTACTGGTGCCTTTTTTTGGAGTGATGATAGCAGGGGCGATATTTGCCCCCATTTCAATTGGTGGCTGGGCATTTAGCTTTGAAACCATAACCCCAAAAATGAGCAAACTGGATCCCGTTAAGGGGCTAAAAAGGGTGTTTTCTGCCAAGGGTCTGATGGAGCTGGTGAAGGCCATGGCGAAATTTATACTGGTAGCAGCGGTAGCTTTGATCGTGATCTGGACAAATATGGATGAATATCTGCAGTTGGGTAATATGCCCATGCAAAGCGCTCTGGTGAAATCTGGCGAGTTACTGACCTGGGCCTTTTTGATGGTCACTATAGCACTAATGATTATTGCGGCTATTGATGTGCCATTCCAGATCTGGGATCACAAAAAACAGATGAAAATGACCCTGCAGGAAGTTAAGGATGAAATGAAAGATACTGAGGGCAAGCCCGAGGTGAAAGCAAAAATTCGTCAGATGCAACGGGAAATGTCAGAAGCCCGCATGATGGATGCAGTGCCGAATGCAGATGTGGTGGTCACCAATCCGACTCACTTTGCGGTGGCTCTGAAATATGACCCTGAGACCATGAGAGCCCCACTAGTGCTGGCAAAAGGGGCTGATCTGGTGGCCGTTAATATCCGCCGGGTTGCCACTGCCAATGATATTTTATTAATGGAAACCCCACCTTTGGCACGAGCCTTGTATCACTGTACAGAAATAGGACAGGAAGTACCCCATGGTCTCTATGTAGCGGTGGCTCAGGTACTGGCATATGTATTCCAGCTACGCGAAGTACAAAAAAATGGCGGCGAAAACCCGACACTACCAGAACCGGAGATTCCTGATGCATTTGAGAAGTTTGTGCATATGCCCGGTGATGCACCGTTAAAAGATAGTCGTAAGTTGTAAGTCGTAAGTCATAAGCTATTACTTAAAAAGAGTGATGAAAATTGGAAAACATAATACAAAACATCCAGCAAATAGCACGCACTGGCCTGGTCGCACCAGTTATGATAGTGGCATTACTGGCCATGATGATTGTGCCCATGCCGCCGATTGGGCTGGATCTGTTTTTTACCCTCAATATTTGCCTGTCGATTATTATTTTACTGGTCTGTATTTATGCTACCCGACCACTGGATTTTGTTATCTTCCCAACAATCATTCTGGTGGCTACCTTGTTTCGCCTGGCTTTAAATGTTGCCTCCACCCGCATCGTATTACTCGAAGGCCATACTGGCACCGGGGCTGCGGGAAGTGTGATTGAATCCTTTGGTGAGTTTGTTATTGGCGGTAACTATGCTGTTGGTCTGGTGGTGTTTTCAATTCTGGTTATTATTAATTTTGTGGTGGTTACCAAAGGTGCGGGCCGTGTTTCAGAAGTCAGTGCACGTTTTACATTAGATGCCATGCCCGGCAAACAGATGGCCATAGATGCAGATTTAAATTCTGGCATTATTAATCAGGATGAAGCGCGTTTGCGTCGTGAAGAAATTGCTTCAGAAGCTGATTTTTATGGTTCCATGGATGGTGCCAGTAAGTTTGTGCGGGGTGATGCGGTTGCAGGTATTTTAATTTTAATTATAAATATTGTCGGCGGCTTTGCAATTGGTGTAGGCCAGCATGATATGGAACTTGCCGATGCGGTTAAAAACTACACACTGCTAACTATTGGTGATGGTCTGGTTGCACAAATTCCTTCTCTTTTACTCTCCAGTGCCACCGCCATTATTATTACCCGTGATTCTCGCAAGCAGGTTCTGGGGGATAAAGTTAAACAGCAGATGTTTGCCAATACCAAAGTGTTATGGGTAACCGCGGGCATTATCGGCCTGATGGGTGCTATTCCGGGTATGCCCAATTTTGCTTTTTTAAGCATTGCATCAATTCTGCTTGCCACCGCAAAATGGCTGGATAAAAAACAGGATTTAGAGGAGCTAGAGCAAAAGGTAGAGGTTGATGAAAAACCAGCCGCCGCTGCAGAGAACAAGGAACTTTCATGGGATGATGTTCAACCCGTCGATTTAATTGGCCTTGAAGTAGGCTACGGATTAATTCCCATGGTGGATAGTAACCAGAATGGTCAGTTACTTAATCGTATTAAAGGTGTGCGCAAAAAACTATCACAGGAGTTAGGTTTTTTAATTCATTCAGTGCATATCCGTGACAATTTAGATTTAAGCCCCAATGCCTATCGCATTACCTTAAATGGTGTGCCGGTAGGTGAAAGTAGTGTGCATGCAGATCGTGATATGGCGATAAATCCAGGCCAGGTTTATGGAGAGCTTCAGGGTATATCCGGAAAAGACCCGGCTTATGGGCTGGATGCGGTATGGATAGAGCAGGGCACACGTGATCATGCACAAACGCTGGGTTATACCGTAGTTGATTCAAGCACCGTTATCGCAACACACTTAAACCAGATACTGCATGACAATGCGCAGGAATTATTAGGTCATGAAGAAGTGCAGCAGTTACTGGATAATCTGGCAAAACAATCACCCAAACTGGTAGAAGATTTAGTGCCTAAATTACTGCCACTAAGTGTGTTAGTTAAGGTAATGCAAAATCTGTTAAGCGAAGGGGTTTCGGTACGTGATGTGCGGACGATTGCCGAAGTACTCGCTGAAAATGGTAGTCGCATCCAGGATCCGATTGAGCTGACCTCACTGGTGCGCATTGCCCTGGGCCGTTCTATTGTGCAGAAAATCAATGGCATTGAGACAGACCTGCCGGTGATAACACTTGAACCATCTTTAGAGCAGCTATTATTACAGTCTGCACAAAGTGCATCGGAAGGTTCCATTGGGGTTGAACCCGGTTTAACCGAGCGTATGTTTAAATCATTAGAGCAGGTGGCGCAGCAACAGGAAATGGCTAATCAGCCGGCTATTTTAGTCGTTGCCCCGGGTTTACGTTTATGGCTATCGCAGTTAGTGAAACATTCAATTTCAGGGCTGAGCGTGCTTTCGTATAGCGAAATTCCAGACAATAAAAATATCAAAGTGGTGGCAGCCGTTGGCACAGATTAATGAAGAATTTAGACAGGCAAATAAGTCAATATCCACGTTCTAATAACGTGGTTTTGATTTCACCCTATAAGGGTGCATATAAGCAAAAAAAGTCTTTGTCTTTCCCGACACAAACATTCGGGGATGACGAACCTTCTTAATGCTATAGCCTAAAATCACTTCCACGTCATTAGGGCATGGTTTTAATTATTAATAAATTAAGCGGAGTAAGATCATGCAGGTAAAACGATTTGTAGCCGATGATATGCGAACAGCAATGCGCATAGTTAAAGAAGAAATAGGCGCAGATGCGGTGATTTTATCTAATCGTGTAGTTAATGGAAAAGTTGAAATACTTGCGGCTCGCGATTACGACGAATTTTTAATCAATAAGGCACTGGATAAAACTTTGCTTGAAAGCAAGCCGGATAGTGCAGCCGCCTATTATGAACGAGCAGCGGCAGAGCGAGAGTTGCAACAGGCAGAACATAAAACATCTGGAGTGGCAAAAAATAAAACCTCGTCTTTACATAAAAAAACCGCGCAGAAAAAACCTTCACTAAATACAGAGCATCAGGCAGCAGGTCTGTATCAATCTCAGGCACCGCTTACTAATAGTATGGTGGAAATGCGAGATGAATTAAAATCACTTCGCGCGATGCTTGAAAATCAGCATGTATTAGGTGAATGGACACAACTGGCAACAAAATATCCATTACGTATGACGCTCTATAAACGTTTAACTGAAATGGGTTTGAGCCAGGAGGTCTGCCGGTATCTGGCAAAAGGTCTGGATAATTCTGCGGATATAGAGCAGGCAATGCAGGGCGCGCTTAAGCAGTTAATTCACCAGATACCGATTGCGGATGATGATATTTTAAATCATGGTGGAGTGTTCGCCATGGTCGGGCCTACCGGGGTTGGCAAAACCACCACCATTGCAAAACTTGCAGCCCGCTTCGCGATGCAACATGGTCAGCGACATGTAGCTTTAATTAGTACTGATACCTATCGAATTGGTGCCCATGAACAGTTAATAACCTATGGTCGTTTACTGGGTGTGCCGGTTCATGCTGCCAAAGATACCCGGCAACTGCAGCAGTTATTGCATAAGCTGCATGATAAAAAACTAATTCTGATAGATACCGCAGGTATGAGTCAGCGAGACATTGAAATTAGCCAGCAACTGACTCATTTAAGTCATCCTTCATCAATGATAAAACCCTACCTGGTTTTATCGGCAAATGCACAATTATCAACTCTGGATGAAGTGATTAATGTCTTTAAAAAAGCAAACCCCGTTGCATGTGTATTAACCAAGCTCGATGAAGCTGCCTGTTTAGGTAGTGTACTCAGCGCAGTAATAAAACATCATCTACCCGTTGCTTTTGTGAGTAATGGCCAGAAGGTGCCAGAAGATATACTACCCGCCAGGGCGCGAGAACTGGTTAGTGAGACCCTGGCCTATTCTAAAAAGCGTAAACAGAGTACAGATGATGAATTTATGGCGGTTGCGTTTACTTCAGGTATGAGCCATGCTCCTTTAACATAGTCAGAAGTCGTAAGTCGTAAGTCAAAGCGGGTGCGCCGCAGGCGCATTATCTTTTGATTTTGACTTACGACTTAAGACTTACGACTTACGACTATCTTTTATGAATCAGGCAACAGGCATAAGACGAATGGTGGCAGAAAAACCAGTACAGGTAATAGCGATTAGCAGTGGCAAGGGGGGCGTGGGTAAAACCAATGTCTCGGTAAATTTATCCCTGGCGATGGTTGCAGCCGGGCAGAATGTATTGCTACTGGATGCGGATCTGGGTCTGGCGAATGTTGATTTATTGCTGGGCCTGCATGCGCAATATAATTTATCACATGTTATTTCAGGAGAGCGCACTCTACAGGAAGTGATTATTGATGGCCCGGAGGGATTAAAAATTATTCCTGCCGCTTCAGGCCTGCAAAAGATGTCTGAGCTAAATCCTGGACAGCATGCAGGGATGATTCGCGCCTTCAGTGATTTGAGCATGCCGGTGGATATGCTGCTGGTAGATACGGCAGCAGGCATTTCCGATAGTGTGGTTAGTTTTGTTAAGGCTTCAAATGAAGTGATTGTGGTGGTGTGTAATGAACCCACCTCACTGACAGATGCTTATGCATTAATTAAAGTGATGGCGGAAGATCACGGTGTTTATAAGTTTAATATTCTAGCCAATTCTGTGCGTGACCCGATGGAAGGCGCTAAGCTGTTTAAAAAACTGAGCCGGGTGACGGATCACTATCTGGATGTTACTTTAAATTTCATGGGTGCGGTACCCTATGATGAATGTCTGGTTAAGGCGGTTAAAAAACAGCAGGCGGTGTTGCATTCTTATCCCCAGAGTCCTTCATCGATTGCTTTTAGAAAACTGGCTAAAACGGCTATTTCCTGGCCTGCTCCAGATAAGGCAGGTGGGCATCTGGAGTTTTTTGTAGAGCGCCTGATTAAGTACAGTGCAGCAGGCTAGTTAACAGGAATTGTCTATACTGTGCTTATGAATGCAGCAAATACTCTGTATACAGAGGTTCAAAAAGACCAGCGTGATCAACGCATCCTGGAGCACATTGCTCTGGTAAAACGCATTGCCTATCACCTGGTGGCACGTATGCCATCAAATGTTCAGGTAGATGACCTCATTCAGGCAGGTATGCTGGGTTTAATCGAGGCCTCCAAAAATTATGACCCAACCCAGGGTGCCAGTTTTGAAACCTATGCGGGTATTCGTATACGTGGTGCCATGCTGGATGATGTACGCCATGCAGACTGGTCACCGCGCTCGCTGCATAGAAAGATGCGTCAGGTGCGTGAGGCCATTCAGCTGATAGAAAACGAAACCGGTCGGAATGCACATGATCAGGAAATTGCTGACAGGCTGAATATTACACTCGATGAATATCATACGATTAAACGCGATAGCTCGAATGCACAGATTTTCAGTCTGGACCAGACCGAGGGTGATCCGGGCCAGCAAAGTACGCTTAGATCATCGCAGAGTGACCCCCTGGCATCGCTACAGAATAATAGCCTTAAGACTAGCCTGGCGCAGGTGATAGCCACCCTGGCCGAGCGAGAGCAAATGGTAATGTCCTTATACTATAACGAAGAATTTAATTTAAAAGAGATTGGTGAGGTACTGGAAATATCTGAATCAAGAGTGTGCCAGATTCATAGCCAGGCATTAAAAAATATCCGCAGTAAAATGAGTGACTGGATTGCATAATATGATCCGTTATTTACCTGCAGCGGCACAGTGGTCGCCCTTAATTTCAGAGTTTATAAGCGTTTCTCCAGATTCCGCTGCTGCAGATTAATATTATTAATTTCAAATAAGTCATTGCCAGCACTGGAAAAAACTCAAATGTCTGCCAGAATCAATTAATAGAGTTGGTGTAAACATAAATACTGAGGGAATCAACCTTGGATAAAAATATGAAAATCCTTATTGTGGATGATTTTTCCACAATGCGGCGCATAATTAAAAATCTGCTGAGAGATCTGGGCTTTAATAACACGGATGAAGCGGATGATGGCAATACCGGGCTTCCCAAACTTCAAACGGGTAATTTTGACTTTCTGGTAACTGACTGGAATATGCCTGGCATGACGGGTATTGACCTGTTGCGGGCGGTGCGTGCGGATGAAAAGCTAAAAACTATGCCTGTGCTAATGGTGACCGCAGAAGCCAAAAAAGAACAGATTGTGCTGGCTGCGCAGGAAGGGGTTAATGGTTACATTGTAAAGCCCTTTACCGCGCAAACGCTCAAGGAAAAGATCGATAAAATATTTGAACGCATAGAAGGTTAGGAGGTTTTAATGGAAGAAAATCCAATTAATCGAGATCTTCTGCTGGAAAAAACTCAGGAACTGCTTGCCAGCCTTGATTCGGCAAAAACCAGTGACGATCAACTTGATTCCCTTATTGACGAAATAAGTAACCTGCGAGACAACAGTCTGTTTCAGGAACTGGGCAAAATGACCCGGGAAATACATGATTCAATTATGAAGTTTCGCATGGACTCCCGAATCAATGACCTCGCCGAAGTTGAAATCCCCGATGCCAAAGATCGTCTTGAATATGTCATCACCATGACTGAAAAAGCAGCCAATACGGCGATGGGTGTGATTGAAGAAGGCAGCCCTGTGGCCGAAAAACTTGGCGGGCAGGCGGGTGAGTTAAAAGCCCGGTGGCAAAAATTCCGTAATCGTGAATTATCCTCAGATGAGCTTCGTGTGATGGGCCAGGATGTAGAATCATTTTTTGATGAATCAGAACTGATGATGTCGAAACTACTGTCTGGTTTTACTGAAATTTTACTGGCGCAGGATTTTCAGGACCTGACCGGGCAGATTATTCGCCAGGTTATTAATCTGGTTAATGATATTGAATCTAATCTGGTTGAGTTAATAAAAATACAGGGTGAAACCCTGGCGCAGAATGAGCCGGTAAAAGCCGAGAAAAAAGAGGAAGCCAGACTCGAAGGCCCACAGATTCCGGGCAAGGAAAAATCGGATGAGGTTATGAAGGGTCAGGATGATGTTGATGACCTGTTAGCGAGCCTGGGTTTTTAGAGAACCACTGGTTAAGACCCGCCTGCTGCCCCAACCTCCGTTGCACATTTTGCTGAGCTGGCTCAGTTGCGAGCTTCGCCAGGCATATGAAACTTTTAAACAGCTATTTCATTATGAATTAATCAGAGGTTTGCTGGTGAATATAAAGAATAGTTACGCGATTAAACTGAATAGTTCAAAAAGCTTAGCAAGGGCTAATAAATGGCAATTGATCTAGATGATGAAATACTACAGGACTTTCTGGTTGAAGCCGGAGAAATACTGGAGCTACTAAGTGAACAATTAGTAGAGCTGGAGCAATCTCCAGAAGATAATGATTTACTTAATGCCGTATTCAGGGGCTTTCATACGGTAAAGGGTGGAGCCGGCTTTCTGGCGCTGGATCCAATGGTTGATTGCTGTCATGTTTGTGAAGATGTCTTTAATATATTGCGTAACGGTGAGCGGGCAGTTAGTTCCGGTTTAATGGACTGTGTATTACAGGGTCTGGATACGGTACAGATCATGTTTACCGAAATCCAGGAAGGCAATGAACCAACATCCGCAACACCGGAGCTGCTGGCTAAATTAAAAGTGTATTCTATAGCCGGTGACGATGAACCTGATGATGCAGAAGAAGCGGAAACCGAAGAGTCTGTAGCGGTTGAGCCTGAGCAGTCTGCAAATGAAACTCAAGATGAAACAGACGAAGATTTCGATGCATTACTGGATGCAATGGATGAAAATAAGAAATCCGATGCGGCAGGCGTAACTGCTGACGACAGTAATGAAATTACAGATGATGAATTTGAATCCCTGTTAGATAACCTGCATGGCAAGGGTAAACATGGTGGCGGCAAACCAGAAAAAGCAGAGAAAACAGTAAAAAAAGCAAAAAAAGCAAAGTCTGCAGCAGCATCAGATAATGAGCAAATGACAGATGATGAATTTGATTCCATTATGGATCAGATGCATGGTAAGGGCAAAGGGCCGACAGCAACTTCTGCCGGCAAAAAAGAAGCTGAGAAAAAAGCACCGCCGAAACAGGGCAAGGCGGCGGCCGACAAAGAGCTAATTACCGATGATGAGTTTGATGCCATACTCGATCAGATGCATGGTAAAGGCAAAGGGCCCACGGATGATTCTTTGCCCAAAGCCAAATCTGCGGCACCTGCAGCTAAACCCAAAGCAGCCAAATCCAAACCCAAAGCAGCCAAACCCGCTGCTGCAAAATCGGCTAAGCCAGCAGCACCGGCTAAACCTGTTGCAGAAGCCTCGGTTCGGGTCGATACGGAACGTCTGGATGAAATGATGAATCTGGTGGGTGAGCTGGTGCTGGTGCGCAACCGCCTGCAAACACTCAAAGCAAACTTACCTGAAGGCCAGTTGCCCCAGGCAATCACTAATCTGGATATGGTCACCGCTGATTTACAGACATCAGTAATGAAAACCCGGATGCAGCCCATTAAAAAAGTATTTGGCCGTTTCCCCCGGGTTGTGCGTGACTTATCTCGCTCTATCAATAAAGAAATAAGACTTGAAATGATGGGAGAGGAAACGGACCTGGATAAAAATCTGGTGGAAGCACTGGCCGATCCTCTGGTGCATCTGGTGCGAAATGCGGTAGATCATGGCATTGAGTTACCCGATGAGCGTGAGCGAAAAGGTAAAACAAGAGAAGGTACAGTCAGTCTGTCTGCCACCCAGGAAGGTGATCATATTCTGTTATCCATAGAAGATGATGGCGCCGGGATGGACCCTGAAGTGCTGCGGGGTAAAGCCGTAGAAAAAGGCATGATGGACGAAGAAGCCGCCGCTCGCATGAATGACAAAGAATGTTTTAACCTGATCTTTATGGCAGGTTTTTCTACCAAAGATGAAATTTCTGATATTTCTGGTCGTGGTGTGGGAATGGATGTGGTGAAAACCCGTATTTCCCAGTTAAACGGCTCACTGGATATTGATTCAGTGCTGGGCAAAGGTACGACCCTGTCTATTAAGGTACCATTAACACTGGCTATTTTGCCAACTTTAATGATTGCAATGGGGCAGCATACATTTGCTTTATCTCTCGCCAATGTGAATGAAATTTTTGAGCTGGAAACACGTAAAACAAACGTAGTTGACGGTCAGCTAATGGTTATGGTGCGTGAAAAAGCAGTACCTTTATTCTATTTATCAAAATGGCTGCTTAAGCCTGGTGAAGATTGCGTTTCAGGCGATGGTCGTGGTCAGGTAATTATTGTCTCCGTGGGTACCCGAATGGTGGGTCTGGTAACAGATTCTGTCATTGGCCAGGAAGAGGTGGTGATAAAACCACTCGGCGCTATGTTACAAAATCTGGCAGAGTTTGCTGGTTCAACTATAACCGGTGATGGTGGTATTGCATTAATTATTGATGTACCCAGCTTATTAAAAGCTCGTGTAAGTAAAGGTTTTTAAGCAATATAATTAAGGGGTATTCCGTAAAACATCATCACTGCAGGAGCGAGTTGTATTGATAGTGCTGCTCGCCTATGGGGTAATCTGCTATTTAACGCCATAACTAATTAGCAAAATCACAGGAATATTGAATGGCAATACGCGTACTAATCGTCGATGACTCCGGTTTCTTTAGACGTCGATTAACTGAAATTTTAAACTCCGATCCACAGATCGAAGTTATAGAAACTGCGGTTGATGGAAAAGATGCGGTAGAAAAAGCCAGAGCCTGCAAACCAGATGTCATTACCATGGATATAGAAATGCCGGTAATGAATGGCATTGAGGCGACCCGCGAAATTATGAAGCAGCGGGCTGTGCCGATTATTATGTTTTCATCATTAACCTATGATGGCGCTCAGGCAACACTGGACGCACTTGAGGCCGGCGCAACTGATTTTCTACCCAAGCGCTTCGATGATATTTCGAGAGATAAAGCGGAGGCCCGCCATATTCTGTGCACGCGCGTTAAATCAATGGCATCGCCAGCACTCTACTCAAGGCCCGCTGTGCGTTCTGCTACTGCTTCACAACGCCAGGCGGATATCCCTAAAACCACACCCTTAGCACCTGCCGCGAAATCGAAAAGAAAAAAAGCATTTAATGCATCTGATTACGAGCTGCTGGCAATAGGTACATCGACCGGTGGGCCGGTCGCCCTGCAGGAATTACTAACCCAGCTACCCGCCAGTTTTGCATTGCCTGTTCTGCTGGTTCAGCATATGCCTGCAACATTTACTGAAGCTTTTGCTGCGCGGCTAAACCAGCAATGCAAGATTGAAGTGCGCGAAGCTAAAAATGGCGATGAGCTAAAACCCGGCCTTGCGTTACTGGCACCCGGTGGAATGCAGATGAAACTGGTAAAACATGGCGGGCGTATGAAGGTGAAGGTAGAAGCAGAAACAGATCCCATGCAAAACTACAAACCCTGTGTTGATGTAACCCTTGATACGGTGAATAACACAGTGGGTAGCAAAACCCTGGCTATTATTCTGACGGGTATGGGAGCGGATGGCAGTGTTGGTTGCAATAATCTGAAAAATCGAGGGGCCACTATCTGGGCGCAGGATAAGGCCAGCAGTATTATTTATGGAATGCCAGCGGCGGTGGCAGGTATTGCAGAACAAATTTTGTCGGTGAAAGAAATCGGCAAGAAACTTGCTACTAATACCTAGTATGGACATACTGAGTATTGTCGGGATCGTCATAGCCTTTACCGCTATATTAAGCGGCAGTGTGCTAGATGGCGGCAATATCGGCCAGATATTTCAATTAACAGCATTTGTTATCGTTTTCGGTGGCACGATTGGTGCTGTTCTATTACAAACTTCGCTACCCGTTTTCTGGCGCGCAATGACGATTGTGCGCTGGATTTTTGTCACTCCTCAGGTTGATCTGATGTCCACTATCGACAAAATTGTTAACTGGAGTCAATTATCCCGGCGTGAAGGCTTACTAGCGCTGGAAGAAGCTTCGGAGAATGAAAATGAGCTTTTTTCAAGAAAAGGTCTGCAAATGCTGGTGGATGGTAATGAGCCTGAGACCATTCGTGATGTGATGGAAACAGAAATAAATACCATTGAGCAAAATGATATGCAGGCGGCCAAAGTATTTGAGTCCATGGGTGGATATAGCCCCACTATTGGCATTCTGGGTGCGGTACTGGGCTTGATTCATGTGATGAATAATTTAGCCGATCCGGAAAAACTGGGTGCAGGCATTGCCACCGCATTTGTAGCCACTATTTATGGTGTTGGGCTGGCCAATCTTGTATTACTACCTATGGCGGGCAAATTAAAAGCCCAGGTAAAGCAACAATCGGTGCAATATGAAATGACCCTGGAAGGTATTGTCAGTATTGCTGAAGGTGAAAACCCACGCAGCCTGCAGGCTAAGTTACAGAGTTATCTGGGGCGGACTTAATTTCTTTTACTTAATTTAGGGTTAAGGCCTGAGAAACCCCCACGAAATAACGATTAAAATCAAAAAGAGAAAGGCATTTTGTCCGCAAATAAACGCGAATGAACGCAAATTTTTTATGTTGTGCGCCGCAGGCGCACAACACCCTGTCAATGTTTTTGCTTTGACGTGCATGGATGCACAGGAGCAATTATTTGCGTGTATTAGCGTTTATTTGCGGACAAATATGCTTTTGACTTTTAATAAAATTCGAGGGATAGCTCAGGGTTAAGGATCATTTTAAAGAGTCAGGAAAATGTAATTAGAAAATGAGACGCCGCGGCATTACAAATATTGAACCCGAAGAATCAACTGATCGTTGGCTGGTGTCCTATGCCGATTTTATTACTCTGCTGTTTGCATTTTTTGTAGTGATGTATTCCATTTCAAATGTCAACCTGGGTAAATACCGGGTGCTATCCGATTCTGTTTCTACTGCATTTAGTGCTCAGACTAACTCACCTTTTCCGGTTGGTTCACAACTGGGTGTCTCGGTGCAACGCGCCCCAATCGCAGTGGGATTAATTGGCCAGACAGGCCTGGTATCGATGAAAGAAACGGCGGCTGAGCTGGATAAGCGACTGCAGAAGTGGGTAAAAAAAGGCATGATTGCGGTCAATGGAAATGAAAAATGGCTGGAAATAGAAATAAAATCCAGCCTGTTATTTCAATCAGGGGATGCCCGGTTATCTGCAGATGCTTCTAACATTTTGTCTGAACTGACGGGTGTTGTTAAAGCCACAAAAAATCCATTATATGTTTCGGGCTATACAGATGATGTGCCCATTAACACCCGTCGTTATCCGACTAACTGGGAATTATCCGCGGCACGCTCCGCCAGTGTGGTGAGGTTTCTGGCGCAGAATGGAATTAATCCTGCACGCATGGGAGCCATTGGATATGGTGAGTTCAGACCGGTGGTGGCTAATAATTCTGAACTTAATCGGCAGAAAAATCGGCGCGTAGTCATTCGTTTAATGACCGGTGAAGATGTATTTGCGCAAGCCGGCCCGTTTGCAGATTCTGAAGTGGATGCAGGCACACCACAGAGTAAAATTCAGCCAGAGCCAGAGTCCATAAAAACATTACTGCCAGGTGAACCTGTGCGCTCAATTTTTGAGGCACCCTGAGATGAGAATCTGGGCAACCGCTAATCAGAAAGGTGGTGTGGGTAAAACCACCACGGCCATTAGTTTAGCCGGCGTCATGCAAAAGCGGGGGCATAATGTACTGCTTATTGATTTAGATCCGCATGGCTCCCTGACCAGCTATTTTGGTGAAGATCCAGACGAGATTGAGCCCAGTGCCTATGATTTATTTCAACAATCGTTAAGCCAGAATTTAAATACATCATCAACGATTCAGAAAACAAGATTTAAAGGCCTGCATTTTATTCCCGCATCTTCCGCACTGGCAACACTTGACCGGCAATTAGGCGCAAAAGATGGCATGGGGCTGGTGACTAAAAAAGCTTTGCAACAGGTGGCAGAAAGTTATGACCTGGCGATTATCGATTGTCCACCCATGCTGGGTTTATTAATGGTGAATGCATTAGCCGCCTGTGAACGCTTATTGATTCCGGTGCAAACAGAGTTCCTGGCGCTCAAAGGCCTGGAGCGAATGGTGCACACTCTGGCGATGATTCAGAAAGCACGTAAGCAGGAAATCTGTTACAGCATTGTGCCCACCTTTTATGATCAGCGCTTAAATGCATCAATTGAAACCCTGAACACCTTAAAAAAACAATATAAAGAGACCATCTGGAATGATGTGATACCCATTGATACGCAGTTTCGTGAAGCCAGCCAGAGAGGTATTCCACTGACGATTGAACGGGTGAGCGGCAAAGGTGGCCGGGCTTATTCCCATCTGCTTGATTATTTGCTGCAACTGGATGAGGAAACATTGCCAGTGGCAGGGAGTGCAGAGGGATGAGTAAAGATAAGAATAACTCTTCCGCACAAACAACGTCTAAACAGGAAAAGGCGGTATACAAATATCTTCAATCCCTGTTATTTGAAGTGCCAGAAGAGTCGGCGCCTGCAGCAGGAAAAGCTGAAACAGTTGACGCGACAGAAGCATTGCCGCACCTGGAACCTGATTCAGCCCAGGCTGTAGTCGGCATAGAACAGCTGGTCGCTGAAATACCAGAAGTGATAATGGAAGCGGCTGTAGAGGTCATTGATGAAGTAAAAATAGAGCAGCAGCCAGCACCCGCACCTCCTCCTGAAAAGCCAGAGTCAGTTATACCTGACTGGGCACAGACAAGATTTCAATGTCTGCTATTTAATGTGTCCGGCTTAAACCTGGCTGTGCCTCTGGTTAAATTAAACAGTGTTATTCCGTGGGATGAAAATATCGTAGCAACACCGAATGAGACAGACTGGTATTTAGGCCTGGTGCAGCACCTGAAAAAACAGGTCAAGGTGATAGATACCGCATTGCTGGTAATGCCGGAAAACCGACGCGATAAAATTGACTTAAACTCGACCGCGCGATTAAGTCATATATTACTGGTAGATAATTATCAGTGGGGCCTGGCCTGCACCAGTATAGGTGATGTGATCTGGCTGGAGCAGGATGAAGTTAAATGGCGCAAAGACAAATCCAGTCGAGCCTGGTTATCCGGTACCTCGCTGCAACATCTGTGTGCAGTTATGGATACAGAAGTATTTGCGCAGATGCTAACAGATGTGGGTTAAACCCCGAGCTACCCCCACGAATTTTTATGTATAAACATAAGCAAAGTCAAAAGAAAAAAAACGCAAATGAACGCAAATGAGCGCAAATAAAAAATATAATATGTAGGAGCTAGCTTTAGCTGGCGATATAGAAGGCGATGCGGAGCGAGCCAATGTATTATGCGGCTCGCTTCGCATTGCGCAAATATTTCGTCAGCTAAAGCTACCTCCTACAAAAATAGCGTTTATTTGCGGACAAATATGCTTTTGACTTTTAATAGATTTTGTGGGGATAGCCCGGGGTTTAGCCTCAATATCTATTTAAAAGAATGAATTTATGCCGCTGGCGTTTATTGCTATCTGGTCTAAAATTAACGTAGATAATATTATTTTATCGCCAATGGGCTAAATACTACAATGCGAGTAAATTGGCATATAAACTGCATTAAAATAAGTGGAGCACTTTAAATGAGTGATAATGAAAATGTTGATCACAGACAGTGTGTAACATTCCGCCTGGATTATGAGATCTATGGCATTAATGTTATGTCAGTGCAGGAAGTTCTCAGAATAACCGACATTGCACCCGTACCCGGTGCTCCAGATTATGTTATTGGAATTATCAATTTACGTGGCAATGTAGTTACGGTTATTGATACCCGTATGCGGTTTGGTTTGCAGTCAAAAGAAATGGATGATTCAACACGTATTGTCATTATTGAATCAGAAAATCAGACGGTGGGCATAGTCGTAGACAGTGTATCGGAAGTCGTTGATATCTATGCCAATGAAATTGAAACCGCACCAAATGTAGGAAATGATGAAACCGCCCGATATATTGAGGGGGTAGTTAGCCGAGATGATGAGCTGTTAATCCTGGTGGATTTAAACAAGCTTCTCACCGAAGATGAATGGGCGGAGATGTCTAGCGCCTGATTCCGGTTTTACTCTCTTTAAAATTATGGGGACAGGAGAGAAAAAATGAACGCACTGATTATATTGTTATCAAGCTTAATGTTTTTAACATCACTGGCATTGCTGGTTTATACAAAAAAACAGCTACGCCAGTTTCAGCAATCAATTCAAACTGAACTTCATGCCAGTAAAGTAAATAGCGAACTGGTTGCTATTAATGCGGGGTCTATAGGCCTGGGTGAACGTTTTATAAAGCTCGAAAAACAGATGCAGCAACTGGTAGCGCGTATGGATGATGTGTCGAATGAAGTTCGCAGCAATTCCCCTTATGCCTATGCGATTGAATTAGCCCAGAAGGGAACGCGAGCAGATAATATTGCAGAACTGTGTCATATTAGCCTGACTGAAGCGCAGTTATTAGTGATGATGCATCAGCAGAATCAGGCTGCGTAGCTTTTATACGGAAAAAATTACCGCAGAGAACGCAGGGATACGCAGAGAAAACACTATTGTTTATGCGCCAAAGCCGCAAAACAATTATAACACTGCGTCTCTCTGCGGTTCAAATCTTTTGATTTTTATACTTTTCTTTTATGGCATCAGTAAATCTCAGATGCAATAGAAAGTATTATTTATTTAACTATGCTCATTCGGTTATTTTCATTGTTCTTTAATAAAACCAGCGTATCATCACTGGGCATGGGCTGGCCTAAAAGGAAGCCCTGCATGTTTTTACAGCGCCAGCTCTTTAATTTCTTAAGTTGAGTTTTAGTTTCAACACCTTCAGCAATAATATTTAGATTAAGCCCTCTGGCCATGGCAATAATAGCTTTGATAATAGAAGAATCTTCATCATTATTGGAGATGTCTCTTACAAATGACTGATCAATTTTTAGTGTGTCGATAGGAAGGCGCTTTAAATAATTTAATGAGGAATAACCTGTGCCGAAATCATCTACTGCTATTTTTATTCCGTAATTGCTAAGTTCTCTTAATTTCAGGATGCCGTTATCTGTATCATGCATCAGTGTGTTTTCGGTAATTTCAATTTCCAGATATTTCCCCGGGATATCATTGATAGACAGAATATTTAATACAAAATCAACAAAACCATTTTGTTCAAGCTGAACAGCCGATACATTTATTGCGACACGTACATCATTTAAACCTGCTTCACGCCAGCGTTTAAGCTCAGCACAGGCATTTTGTAATATCCAGTTACCGATTTGCTTGATTAAACAGGTTTCTTCAGCAAGTTCAATAAATTCATTCGGGCTAATTAAACCTCGCTCAGGATGTTGCCAGCGAATTAATGCTTCCATGGCAAATATTTCACCGCTTTCAATGTCAACTTGAGGTTGATAGTAAATTCTAAATTGTTCGCCCTCTAATGCACGGCGTAAATCATTCTCCATGGATAAATTATGTGAAAAATCATTAACCATATTATTGCTATAAAACTGATAGCCATTCTTACCATTGCCTTTTACGGAATACATTGCAATATCTGCATGCTTAATGAGTGATTCCATGGTTTCACCATCTTCAGGATAGTGGGAAATGCCAATGCTGGTGCTAATAAAAAGTTCATGATTATCAATTTTAAAAGGCATCTTTAAAGATTTAATTATTTTTCTGGCAACCCGTTCTGCATCCTGTCTGTATTTAACTTCGGGTAATAATAATGTGAATTCATCACCGCCCAGGCGCGCCAGAGTATCACCTTCCCTTAAGCAATGGCGTAAACGCATAGCGACTGCCTGTAAAAGATGGTCGCCAACAATGTGCCCTAAAGTGTCATTAATAACCTTGAATCGATCAAGGTCGAGGAACATAACAGATAAATTTGATTTGTTGCGTTTAGCATGTGTAAGCGCCTGGTTTAACCGATCATTTAATAAAGTGCGATTAGGCAGGCGGGTAAGCATATCGTGATATGCCTGAAAACGAATAATTTCCTCGGCTTCTATGCGGTCTGTAATGTCGCGTGCAATGCCATAAGTACCAATAAATTTTTTATTCTCTTCTGTATCGTGAGAGCTGTAAACGCCAACGGAATTTATTTCTATGGGTAAAATACGGTTATCAAAATTTCGTGGATGAGTGCTATTTTTACATCTGAGTTTAAGCTCAATATTAATACTTGCCCGTTTACCTGTGCGACGTTCATTAAATTTAAACTGTGCTTTTTCCAGGTCTTCTTCATGCACCAGTTCAGTGTAGTGCTTGCCAATAATTTCTTTCATGCGATAACCCAGCAGGGTTTCTACACGCTTGTTGATAAAAGTGAATCGGCCTTTGTTATCAAGTATATAAACAATATCCGGTGATTTGTTTACAATATAACGATGTAATTTTTCAGACTCTTTCAACTGTGCATGCATTTTCAGGTTAGCAACTTCCAGCTGGCGTTTTTTGCTTGCATTACCGACAGAGTTCAGTAGATTGTCGATTGAGTAGGGCTTACGGATATAATCATAGGCACCATGTTTCAGTGAGTTTTCAGCAGCCTCAAATGAGGTTTCACCGCTTACAACAATAATCGTGGTGTTAATGTTGTTATCAGAAATAAACTGCATTACATCATCGCCATTCATGCCGTCCAGATTCAGATCAAGTAGAACAATGCCGATGTTTTCCTGTTGAATTTTCTCTATGGCCTGTTCACCACTGCTAACACAATCCACGTTATAACCATTTTTGGTCATAAGCTCTTTTAAGCTATATTGATGAAGTTTTTCATCATCTACAATCAGGATTTTCTCAGCTGCATCAGAAAAATTGCTGATATCGTTAAGTTCATTATTGATTTTCGCACTGGTTTTTAATGGCATATTTTCGGCCTGTTTTCATTTGTAGTTGTGCAATTAATTAAAATAACCTGTTCTATTCAGGATGCAGGGCACTGAGAATCGTGCCAGTTCTATTTGGTTTACAGCCAGCCTGTGCCTTAAGCCCAAAATCGCTGGCAGAAAGGCAGGTATATATTCTTATTCCGGCAGGCCTGTAATCGTTTTACAGGCATATGTGAAAAGGAATAACGTCAACTTGCCACAATTTCTTCAAGTAATTTAACTGTATTATCATGCATGTTACTAATATTATTACAGAAACACATCTTGTCAAATGATTGAGGTGATAAATTCGTAGAAAAGGGTGTTTTTGCTAAAGATTGGACGAAAGGTAGTGATTTACTGGTTATAAATGAATTGAGCGCTTAAATCTTTAATAAATATGGGGCAAACGACAGCAATACCTGGAGTTTGACTATTCAGGTGGTTTTATATGGCTGGAGAAAAACACTATTACTCACAATTTTTTGGTATTTATCAATAACTTAGCTTATATTGTGTCTGATTTATATGCATCAAAGCTGAAAAGCAGACTTTTTGACAGCTTCTTAAGCCTTTGTTTCTGTATTACATAATCGTAGCCTGGACATTAATACCCCTGATAAGCTAAATGAGCAGTTGATACGGGTAATACCTGCACTATCCCCCCTGCTGTGCATGCCAGGTAAGCGCCAATGTTCAAAATCCATGAAATATTCGGCTTGATGTCACGCAGCTGTTAAAAGATAGTCTAGAGAGATGTTTTGTAAAAAAAATATTGGTATGATAGAGACTTACTGTATAGCAAAATAAATATAAATAGCAGTAGCATATTTCCATAACTATTTAAAAATCATGATGATTATAAAATGCCTGTAACATTAACATATAATAAAAATCTTAAATACATGACAATATATACTCAGGGCTATGCCACAGTTGAAGAAGCTGAGCAGTGTATGGATGAGCTATTTAATTCCACAGAAATTCCAGCGGATGCCAATTCATTGTGGGATGTGCGAGAACAGAAATTTGATCATATTGATATGGCATTTATAAAGCGTCTGGTTGCACTTCGTAAAAAGCATGATGATAAAAGAGGAGGTGCAAAAATTGCAATACTGTCTAATTTTGTACTGGCAGCGCCGTTAATAAAATTGTATACCATTCTTTCAAAAAATCTGAAACAGCAGACAAAAGCATTTAAAGTCTTTGCAGAGGCAGAGCAGTGGTTGTGTGAAGAAATTTTAGAAAAAATAGATTAAAAATATTACTGATTATTAGTTGTATTAGCTCATATTTGTTTCAGATTTTAATATGCCCAACAGTATTGAAGCTGTATGGGAACCATAATTCTATGAAGATAGTACTGAAGTTTTAAAACTAAGGTGCGATTTGATAGTCGCTTTTCTTTAAAGTTGTCAGATTAAATATAAGCGACTATGCAGGTAAACTACTACATATTAGCTGCAATTTTTATGATGTGTCTTAAATATTTTAACGGCAGTGATGTATTTTATTAATTAATCTGAAAAGTGTAAGGGATGATCTATAGCACGGTGTGAATGCTTTTCAAGATAAAGCCTGTAACTCAGGTTTTTTTGCAGCTCATCAATATGCTCGTGAAGGTCTCCTGATTCTTTAAGCTCTAATACTTCCCGTTCGAAATGCTTTAATAGCTCTAAATGCTGTAAAAACTCAGCGTCTTCTGTTTCCCTTGCAAAGCTTTCTATAGAAGCATATGTCTTTCTAATGTTTATTATTGCCTGTTCATAAAGACCATGATCAAGACTTTCTAGAACTCTTTCAAGTTCTTCCCTGGAACGCGTTAAAGCAACATACTTATCGACTTCATGATTTATAGATTCCTGGTACAGTTTTTCATTTTGAGTGTATGTTACTGTTAGCCTGTTTTTATATGTTAGTCTTTTTTTGTTTTCGATATCTTCGTAACTAACTTCGACAACGGCCACATCTTTTAAGCCCTGCATATCTACAGGCAAACTAAGTTCAAGTAATAGAATGCCTCTATCATCATAATTAAGATCACCAAGTCTGAATTCATATTTGTTTTTTGCGGGAAGTGTAAAAGTGTGACCAAAGGAATCGGCCAGTTTTATGCCGTCTTTTAGCTCAATACTTACCAGAATATTTTGAGCGGCCACATTTATAAGACGAGTTAACTCCTGAGAAAATATTGCGGGAATGTCTTCAGGGTTCTTTATGAAATAATAATTGCCATTACTGCTCTCTGCAATTTTCATCATAAGCTCTTCGTTAAAATTCACTCCCACACCCAGAGCGCTTACTCCAATACCTTCTTTGTTGTATTGTTGAAGGTAGGGTATGAGGTCTTTGCTACGAGTGATTCCGCGATTGGCTTTGCCATCTGAAAGCAGCAGTATGCTATTTATGTTATTTTCATTAAGATGTTTTTTAACCTGAGTATATCCTTCAAATATTCCACCGCTAAGATTTGTCATTCCGTTTGCATCAATCTCACTAAGATGATGTTTTAATAAGGCTTTAGACGATACACGCTCTGCAGGAACAACCACCTGTACATCAGTACTATAAGCGACGATAGAAAGGTAATCCTGTTCAGTCAGGTGGTCAATTAAAAATTCGGATGCTTTTTTTGTATAATCAATTTTACCATTGGCATTCATCGAATTGCTCTTATCTATAACAACGGCTATATTGAGTGGCGGACGTTTCAGGCTTTCTGCCTGAGAGGTGCTGATATCAACTTTTATTGCCATCTTATATCGCTGCTTATCATCTAACAGAATATAGGGGGTATTCGTCGCTACTACAATATTAATTAAAGAACCCGTTTCTGTGTAAGCCCGCCCGGACTGTTTACTGCTTACAGCTTGTTGAACGGGTGACCGAGCTATCTGTTGCCCGGTTAATGGCGAGGAAAATGGCATTGACCCATATTGAGCCAGCTTATGCTCAAGCATTGATTTTAAAAACTGAATTTTCTGCATTGTTTGTGAGGATAGCCCTGCGCGATCAACTGCATAGGGTGACATTATTAAGCGTACCTGCAGACCTTTGCTGGCCGGCGATGACAGGCTGGTTTCTATCACTCCCAACGGGTTAGTATTTTTGATTTCACCTGCCTGCCTGTTGTTAGAAAATCGAAAATGCAGTGGTAGTTTTTTTAAGGGTATATCGCCTGTTTTAGCTGTAAAAAAAGCCTGGGTGATTAGCCGGGGTGATGCATTAGAATGGGTATTGGAATGGTGATTATTTTCTCTGACTATGGTCAGGTTAATGCCCTCAACAGCCGTTAATAATGATTTGTATATTTGCAATGAAGAAACACTGTCGTCTGCTTCTTCGTCTATAAGTCGCATTGCCAGCATCCATTTTTGCCAGGCGAGTGGAAAGTTACCTGTCTGCAGATTATTCTGTGCTTCCAGGTTTAGTGATTCTGCTTCAAGCAGTATTTTGTTTTTTTTCTGTTTTTGCCTTAGCTGCTCCTGCTTCAGATCTGCCATAGGTATTCGCAGTAGAATGTAAACATCAAATACATTGGCTTTTTCTTCTGCGCCTGCATAGGTGAATTCTTCATAATACATCTGACTCAAACGGGATCGTTTTAAACTGGCAGATGTTGTAACCGAGATTGCATTGTAAATGCGAGTGGTCAGCTCAGTTTTCTTTACTTCAAAATGACCACGGGCTTTTAAACCCAGATAATTACTAACTTCAATAACGGCGTTTTTAGCGGCTAATAATCGCCCCTGTCGCAATGAAGGTGCATCAGTGCTTATGCCCAGTGCATAAAAATAATCGTTATTTGTTGGTAGCCGTGTGATCCAGGCCGGGTATGTTTCTAAAGAACGATGGAGTAGTTTTCGCTGCAGATTTTTGGGGTGCTGATGACTACAGCCAGATAGCACCAGGCTTATAGCTAGTAATAAAGTGACTATGCCAGTAATAGTCCATATGCTTCGGCGCAGCTTAGTTCTGATAGAGTGACTCATTGTTGTTTCATTATACAATGGCTTTACGGAATTTAGGGGGGTTAAAAATCTGACCTAAGCCTGTATAACAAGTTCAGGTTGTATTAATGATTATAACGGGTATTTGTAAAATTTATATGTGTTAAGTAAGAAAATATAACCTGTTGTTTTAGGTTGTATGCCTGAAATATCAGCTCATTTAAACAGGCTGCTATATTCTTCAGTCTTAAAACCTACCAGAATAGTTTTATTTTTGACTAATACAGGTCGTTTAATAATGCTCGGGTTCTCCAGCATGATCTGTATTGAGGCTTTTTCATTGACTGAATTTTTTATATTATCATCCAGCTTACGCCAGGTAGTGCCTCGTTTATTAAGCAAAATTTCCCAGCCGAATTTTTTAACCCAGGTTTTTAATTCTGCTTCTGGAACTCCCCGTTTTTTATAATCGTGGAAGCTGTAATCAATGCCATTATCTTTAAGCCATAAACGGGCTTTTTTAATGGTGTCGCAGTTGGCTATGCCGTATAGAGTTGTCATAATATTTATTGTCCGCAAATGAACGCGAAACACGCAAATAAAATCAAAAGATTAAATTAAGGTGTAATGCGCCGCAAGCGTGTGAACCGGATAAATTTGCGTTCATTAGCGTTTATTTGCGGACAATTGCTTTCCAGTGTTTATTCAATATCACGCAGTAACTGGTTAAGGCCGGTTTTGCTTAAGGTCTTCGCATCAACCTGCTTTACAATTACGGCACAGTACAGGCTGTAAGTGCCATCTTTAGATGGCAGGTTGCCGGAAACTACAACTGACCCTTTAGGTATGCGGCCATAACTCACTTCGCCGGTTGCCCGATTAAAGATTTTAGTGCTCTGGCCAATATACACACCCATTGAAATAACCGAGCCTTCTTCAACAATTACACCTTCTACCACTTCTGAGCGTGCACCTATAAAACAGTTATCTTCGATAATGGTGGGTGCCGCCTGCAGGGGTTCTAAAACACCGCCGATGCCAACACCGCCGGAGAGGTGAACATTTTTACCGATTTGCGCACAGGAACCGACAGTGGCCCAGGTATCGACCATGGTGCCACTATCCACATAGGCGCCAATATTCACATAAGAGGGCATCATCACAACACTGGGTGCAATGTAGGAACCTTTACGTGCGGTTGCGGGGGGTACTACACGGACACCAGATTCACGAAAATCACGGGTATTGTAATCTGCAAATTTAGATTCGACTTTATCATAGTAGTTAGTGAAACCACCCTTGATAAATTCATTGTCGTTAATGCGAAATGAAAGTAGTACGGCTTTTTTTAGCCATTCATTAACGACCCAGTCACCAGATGATTTATCTGCGACGCGAGCCTGCCCCGAGTCCAGCATGTTAATGCATTCATCTACGGCTTCACGTACATGGGTTTCAACATTGCGCGGGGTAATGTCAGCGCGGCGTTCGAAGGCTTCTTCGATGATATTCTGTAAATCACTCATCGGGGGTTCTCCAGTTTGAGTCTATGGTTATAAGGTTTGTAAAAAGTTTTTTAGTCGTTGTGCGGCTTCAGTGGTTTCCTCAGGGGTGGCTACTAAAGCCATGCGAATATGGTTTTCGCCGGGGTTAATATTTTGCGCTTTGCGGGATAAATACTGACCGGGTAATACGCTGATATTTTTTTCGGCATATAATTTCTGTGCAAAGTCCGTATCTGAAATGGGGGTTTGTGCCCACAGATAGAATCCGGCATCCGGTAGTTTAACATTCAAATGAGGCGAGAGTATTTCCAGTACGCTTTTAAATTTCTGGCGATAGACTTCCCGGCTTTCGGTGACATGCTGCTCATCATTCCAGGCGCATATACTGGCATGCTGGTGATGCCCTGACATGGCACTGCCATGATAGGTGCGGTATTTTAAAAAAGCCTGCAAAATCTGTGCATCACCGGCGACAAAACCGGATCTTAAACCTGGCAGGTTAGAACGTTTGGATAAACTATGAAATACCACACAGTGTTTGTAATCTGTATTGCCTATTTCAGCGGCGGCTTCTAAAAGCCCGCAGGGTGGTTTGTTATCATCAAAATAAATTTCGCTATAACATTCATCCGAGGCAATAATAAAATTAAATTCCTGTGCTTTATTAATTAACCATTGCATCTGCGCTTTTGAAATAACCGCACCGGTGGGGTTGCCCGGGGTGCAGATATAAATTAGCTGGCAGCGCCGCCAGCTGGCATCATCTATGGCTTCAAAATCTGGCAGGTAATCGGTAGCTGCGGTGGTATTATAAAAAACCGGCTCGGCTCCGGCTAAAATGGCTGCGCCTTCATAAATCTGATAAAACGGATTAGGCATTAATACTAGTGCATTATCTTCGCGCTTTATCATCGCCTGCGCAAAGGCAAACAGGGCTTCACGGGTGCCATTGACCGGTAATATATTTTTTTCTATATCCAGGCTGTCTGCAGGCAGATTAAAACGGCGGCCCAGCCAGCCAGCAATCGACTGTCGCAGTTCAGGTGTGCCTTTAGTTAAGGGGTAGTTGGCGATTTTAGCCAATGAACTCACCAGCTCTTCCAGCACAAATGCGGGTGGTTCATGTTTAGGCTCACCAATTGACAGGGCGATGTGAGACAGCTCACTATTGGCGATAATTCCTGCCTTGAGCTGAGCTAATTTTTCAAACGGGTAGGGATGTAGTCGATTGAGATCCGGGTTCATGTAAAATGCTAGCTATTGAGCGGCTTGATAAAGGCGGCCTATTATACGCATTTTTATCGATATTTGGGGATCTAAAGTGACAGTTTTAGCTATTCATCATGTGAGTCTGCTGGTGGCGGACACCCACAGAGCCGCGAGTTTTTATCATGACATACTGGGGCTGGAGATATGTAAAGATCGACCTGATCTGGGTTTTGCCGGTGCCTGGCTGATGATTGGTGAGCAGCAGATTCATTTACTGGAACTGCCCAGCCCTGACCCGGCCGAAAACCGACCAGAACATGGTGGCCGTGATCGACATCTGGCAATGAGCGTGGATGACCTGTCTGCAATAGAACAAAAGTTAAAAATGAACAATATTGCTTTTAGCCGCAGCCGTTCCGGCAGAGCAGCCCTGTTCTGTCGTGATCCGGATGCGAATGGCATAGAGCTGATACAGGCAAAATAATGGACAAAGATTTCTGGCAGAATAAATCCTTACAGAAAATGAGTGATAAAGAATGGGAGTTGCTGTGCGATGGCTGCGCCCGTTGTTGTTTACTCAAGCTGGAAGATGAAGACAGTGGTGAGCTGTTTTTTACCAATGTGGCCTGTCATTTACTGGATATAGTTGCCTGCCGCTGTAAAGATTACCCCCGCCGGGAAAATCGGGTACCAGAATGTCTGCTGATCAGGCAGATGAAGTTATCAGAATATCACTGGCTACCGGCAACCTGTGCCTACCGGCTACTATCAGAAGGTAAACCATTACCTGCGTGGCATCCACTAATTAGTGGGGATGAAAATTCGGTTCATAACGCGGGTATTAGTGTAGATGGTTTTGCTATGAGCGAGGAGCACATACATACGGATCAGCTGGCGCAGCATATTATAGAATTGTGAGCACGTAGCCCGTAGGTTGGGGTGAGGCACGAACCCCAACATATC
>QIDK01000146.1 GCA_003228405.1 Gammaproteobacteria bacterium
CTTCCGAAAGCTTTCGCAGTATTATTGAAAAAGATAAGGTTGTGATTCAGTTAGGAAAGAAGGACTGCGTTGAGAAAGCAAAAGGCAAGACCTGGCTCCGCAACCTATGACCCCGAAACCCAACATCATTTTGAAATTGGAGCAGCGCTAATATTTATGCAATCTTTTCTACTCTGTTAAAAACAATATTTAAGAAAAAGCACCATTCAATCCAGAAAAGCAAAATAAATATGACATACAAAGCAAAATCTTCTCGATAAAGCATAATACCTATCAGGATTAATACAGAATATTGAATCAAATCAAAAATAAAGACCCATCTTCCATATTTTAATTTAAGCTCGCAACCACACTGATCACAATTAATTTTATCTGAAGTGATAAAAAGCCTTAATTTATTTAAATATGTGATGTTTTTTAAACATTCTAAACACTTCACTATTTTTTTTCTACCACATTTCAACGCACATTAAGAACACACCTATAGTAACAGTTGACATCAATCACCGTCAACGTTACTGCTAGTGTGTGCAACGGATTTGGATTTTCGCGAACACGGGCCAGAGATTAATTGTTTCTAATATTAGAGTTAATTGTTCTCTGGCCCGGGTTTCGATTTTCAAAGAGTCTGCCCCGAATGGCACTTACTTAAGCCTCTTAGCATGACCATTTTTTATCAAGGTTATCAAGGGGTCAGCCAACTTGATATAGTTAAGGTAGCAAATGGGGTAGACTCGTTTGATTTTATGTTACTCCTTAAAATCAACTGACTTATGACCATCCCCTTATAAATGTCGTTGTTCGTCTTTTATCAACCGAGTCTGATCTCATTGATATGCATTGATAAATGATATTAATAAGCGTGAAAAATTATAAGGCTTACAGAATGAAGGTTGGGTCTTTCCATGCAGCTTTCATTTAATGAAAAATAAGGGCATTGATATGAAGTCATGGCTCGATGAAAATATTTCATGTGAAGCTCGTATGGTCCGTCTGGCCGCAGAATTGAGAAAAATCCAATGAGAGACATTATTGATATAGTACTGGTCGGCAATGGTCCAGGTGCCGTGGTAGCAGAGCTTGGTGATGTAATCGATTCAGCAAAAAACGTGGTTCGTTTCAATGCATTCAATACATTTGAATTTGAGGCATATGTCGGATCTCGGACTGACACCTGGGCCTGTAACCAGGATTTCAAGAATACAGGAACGGCCCTACGTAATCGTGCAGAAGACGGGTTCTCAGTTTCACAATTGCTTATGGTGCCGTGTTCGGCTCATCCACAGTTCGAGCAGAAAGTTGCTGAAATGAAAAAAACTGCTCGTTTATTATTTCCCGGGAGTTCTATAAATCAGGTTGATATACGAATTGTGGCAGAATTAGAGAAAGAGCTGGATTGCAGACCAACTACCGGCCTCATCACTGCAGCATACTTTATTAAGGAGCATGGCCGCATTCATATCACAGGCTTCGATACTTTACGTGGCCATGCCTGCCCCCCGCGCCACTATTGGGGGGGGGAGCGCAGTAATATCCAGTCGGTGCACCGACCGGATGCCGAAGGCAAGTGGTTGCAGAAGCAAATCGGCAAGGGCTGTATTGTACCTCTCGATAGTCACGCGAAGCTTGATCTGACGTCAGCTCAGCACCGGGAGCGTATGAAATACCTCGATATATACAGTAAGCTTGTTGCCCGTGGGGCGCGCCATTACGGAAGTAGCAATCACGCCAAAGGTGCATATAAACACATTAAAAAACTGAATCCTCAGTCAGTGGTTGACGTTGGCTGTGGTAATGGCGAGTTCTGCCGTTGGCTGCGTGGCGAGTTGAAAACGCCGAGGGTCTTTGCACTAGACTGGGCAGCAGTGCCAGATCTGCCGCCCTCTGTTGTTTATTGGCAGCGCCCGGTGTGGGATATTCCGTTACCGGATAAATCTGTTGATTTCGTTACAGCTTTCGATGTGCTCGAACATTTACTGATAAGCGACGTCTTACAGACCCTCGACGAGTTTGTCCGAGTCGCGAAGAAAGGAATGATCTTCTCTATTTCATTTGAAGATAGTAAGAACCGCGCGCATGATGGATCAACATTGCATCCAACAGTCCGTTCGCGAAAGTGGTGGGTAGACATAATACAGCAGAGAACTGATTGTGCAGTCGAAAATTGGTCTGGCGGTCAGAATGGTTATTTGTACTGTGCATATTATGGTTGATGTGAAGGCTGATTCTGGTGAATCGGAAGTTTATCGGGACACCCAAGTTTATCGGGACACCCATACTAAAAAAATAGAAAAGTAATAGATTAATCAGCAATTTAGCGAAATTATTAACATGGGTGTCTTATTAAGTCTTTTCTCATTGTTTATCAATGTTTCAATGTTTATCGAGACACCCATACTAAGAAAATAGGAAAATTATAAATTAATCAGTTGTTTAGCGAAAATATTAGTATGGGTGTCTCATTAAATACTTATCTGGAGCAGCTGAATCATTAAGGATTAACCAGTATGGTGTTTAATATATTTTTACGCTTTTCCATAATAATTTCTTTATTAACTACAGTTTCTATTTCTAAAAGATCAGAGGCTTTTTTGGTGTAATACACCTGAATATGTTCTTTGAAATTACCAATAAGTAATTTATTTAATTTATCCAGTTTCAACTGGAAATTATATTTTTGTACTTTAACCTGGTTATTCAGTAGGTCTTGTTCATACATTGACTTCAATTTGGGATCATGAATGCTATCTACTGTAACCCCGGGAGGCAATCCTGTCTCTGGTGCCGGTGCAACATTCATATCTGGAGCATCATCAAAATTGAAGTTAACTATTAATTTTGAATCGATACTATTAAACAGCGCCATAATTTTTAGTAGCTTTTCTTTTCGATAGGAATCTATATCGTTGTACTTTGATTCTTCCATTGAATCGATTGCATCAATAGCGGCTTCTAGCGAAGCGATATCGTTATTACGATCAAACTCATCTAACATTTTTTGAAATTGGTCTGTAACCGTTGTCATATATGTGTCCTTAGCATACGATTTATTAAATACAATCTGATTTAGAATGAATATTATTATGATTGCAAAACATAAATTACAATAGATAAATTTCATTATCTTATTAGTAAGATGAGTTTGGATCATTAAATCTGGCTGATCCGGAGGCGCCTGCTTTGCTTGCAGTCATATTTCCTGATGCATCAATGGTAAAGCGTTGATGAACAATAGTAAATTGTTTTGATGCGCCTCCATTAGCTTTGAATAACCAGGGAATGGGCCAGTCAAATGTTCCAATACGGTATGGCGTGCCATAATTACAATGGCCTGATTGGGCTGTGTCAATCGCACCGTCTTGTGTCCCCTTTCCCGCAACATGATTCCTAAGTGCGACCCAGCTGCCTGCTCCGTGGCCAGCATGTCTTACACCATCTAAAGGTGTGCCAACAAAATACCCGGTCACAATGCCAGTGGCGTCATCTTCCGAGCATTCAATATTTTCAAAAGATACGTTGTCTGGTGTTATATATGCCTGTAATTTTATTCCAACTGATGGGATATTATGAGTATGCCAAATATTTGTACCCGGCGCGCGCTCCATTGTTACACCGCTCGGCTCTATAACATTAAAAGTAATTTCTACAACACAACCACAACTGTCTGTTGCGGTGACTTTTGTTGATTCGGCTCTATCATGTGCAGTAAGCGTAATTGATAAACCAGATGTAGAACTTAATCTACTACTACCTGTTTTAGACCAGCTTATTGTGCCTGTCGCATGAGTAATTCGTATTCTAACCCTTTCTCCGACACCAATTGTTGTTCGTGCACGGTCAGCCGGTGAAGTGGCGACTGTTTCTGAACTTATATTCAAATGCCCTCCCCTGTGGGGAGGGGAGGGCGGTGGTGGCGCTGGTGGGGATACACCTAATGTTGTTTGAGGCATTCGAGAAATTCTCTCCATGAATTATTTTAATTTGTTAGTGGTACTAAATAATTCCAGGGAAACTCTGATTAAGTCTGGTTGATGAGATTATTGTCAAAAAGTTTCAGATACAAGGCGAAGATTGCAGCTAATAGCCCGCTATTAGCAAGATTTTCAACGCAGTAGCTGGAAGCTTTTGACTTAAGATCACAATCATGACTTGATCAGATGTTCCCTAGTATACTGTGTCAAACAAATTAAATATATGCAAGTTGTTATTCAGATATGCAGAAAACCTTCTGGATTAGCCAGGGCTGCACTGCCTGGTGTGGGTGTACACGACCTGTGCCCCTCCGCGCAGGTAAAAAACCGTGGTTTATTTGCCTTGCAAACCCACAACGTTTTTTACCCCCCCTTTACGTAACTACCCCACTAGATAATTTAATCGAGACACCCATACCAGGAAAATAGAAAAATAATAGATTAATCAGCTGATTAGCGAAAATATTAGTATGGGTGTCTCATTATATTCACTACAACATCCCGCTAACATCTAACAATGCCCAGCCTGCCATAAAAAGGCCCGAAGACATTAGCGCCCAGTAGAATAAAAAGGCCAGTACCCTGTCAAGTCTATTAGTATGTTTAATAAGAAGATCTGCATTAGCATATAAAAAAGACAGTTTTTTATTTTTAAATTTACGCAGTATAAAAGCTGGCATGGCAAGTGCCTGCGCAACATTGATAATATCCCAGCCACTAACAAACTCCATGCCGAGCTCGTTTTTTGTTGCAGGATTTTTGCGAAGCTTACGCACGGTGATTTGTCCGAAGGCGACATAAAGGAGCATTACGACAAATGCGACTGCAATTAATATTCCTACAATTGTTTCAGTTGGATTCACTTTAAATCCATCCATTTCATAATGGCATCATAGACTCCACCGCTATTTTCCCTGATCTGATTATTTGTCCAAATTGATGCACCTGCTGCTGCACCAGCGACAACGGCTCCACCGATAATCAAACCCACCCACCCTACAGGTGTTGCTATCATAAGAACGGCCAAACCTGTATTTATTGCAGCTGTTCCAGCAATCGCACTCAATGCAAAACTACTCGACTCAATAAACAAATCACGCTCCCATTTTCCACCCGATTGATAACTGTTTTGAACAGTTCCTATGCGACTGGCAAAGTCAATAACCGCCAGACCATTGCCCAGTAGTTTTGCAGATTTGCCAAATTGAACAAGTTTGCTGGCCTGCGTCTGACTGGTGATATTAAGTTTAGCAATATTGCGACTGCTACGAGCAATATTTGATGCTCGCACTGGGTTACTTAATGGGGTGCCCCTTTTTGATCTGGCTGCTGAACTCACAGCTGCCAGCTCGTGTTTAAAACGAATTTGCATGTCTTTAAATGCGGCAAAAGCTTTTTGCCTGGCCAGAACACGACGGGCCGGATCCGCTTTTATGGCGTCGCGATAAACCAGCAGAGCATTCTGATATTTTTGTACCGCCAGACCAAAACCCTGAACACGACCTGCATACACACTGGTTGATGCTCCCATAAGGCCAATTTGCTGCTGATTTAAGATGGCTGAGATATCAGCCAGGGCCAGGATATTGTCTTCACCCAATGACAGGCTTAAATCGGTCAGGTTCCGGGCATGAGATCCGGTATCTAACTGGCTAAGAATATTACGATCCTGCATTGAAGGTGCCTGTGATAAAAGATAAGGTCGGTAGGGTATGAGTCTTTCGGGATTCGTGCCACAGCGCATACCTAAGATATCAGTGCCAGCAACCCCGCACTGGCTTTCTATTTTATCTGAGTTAATCGACTGGTTACAAAGCAATATTTCTGCCATTGAAAAATCCTGTTTTCATGAATTTATTAAAAATCTTATATCAAGTGATATTACCATGTTGTGAGGAGATGCTTATCTGCAATTGAAATGAGAATTGTGACCCTGTTCAAAATTATAATAAGCGCTGATCTGATCTGATTTTATGAATTTTATCGAGACACCCATACTAAGAAAATAGAAAAATAATAGATTAATCAGTTGATTAGCGAAAATATTAGTATGGGTGTCTCATTAAGTCTTGCTTATGATTGTGTATGAACTCACCTTTTTTTGTAAGATTAGGCTCAGAAAATAATTAAGCTGGTGATAGAGTTAATTAATGCAGGTTCTGTTTTTATATAAACAGCCTGCTAAATCTGGATGCCACTGATTTAAGTGTGTATGATCTGGTTTCCATGGCCCCCGCAGGCAGAAATATTTAGCAATGGCGGGCGCTAAAAGTTAACAGTTAGCAGTGAGTGATTATATAAAATATGTTCGTTAAATTAAGACAGGGGCTCTTATTGCTCTTAGCTTCTCTTGTTACTTCCGCTGCCGTTAGCGGTACCTACATCGGGCTTGCTCCCGCACTGGTGCAGATTAAAACCGATACGGGTTCAACTAAACCCTTATTGGCAGATTTGCGCCTGGGCTATGCGCTGGCTGAGCACAAGTTTGAATTATCGCTAATGTCCAGTATTAGAAATGATGATCTTAATCAGCTGATTACTGACATACCCACGTCAGCTTCTCTATTTTATCGCTATACTACTAATCCAAAAGGCGATGTACACATAGACCTGATACTGGGTTATAGCCAGTTTGATATAGTATCTTCTTATATAAATGTCCCGGAATTTAGTGAAACTTATGAGGGAGTCAGCTTTGGTGTTGGTTTTGAAGAGGCACTGCAAAGTATTCCACAGCTCAAAATAAAACTGGATTATATACGTTTATATGGAGGTGATAAACTTGATGTGAATTCACTTTCACTGGGGGTTCGCTATGAATTTTAAAATGCTACATAGCCTTTTTATTTATATTCTATTGCTTATGCTCTCAGCCTGTAGTGATACAGAAAATGAAACCAGACTGGTTGGTTTATTTACTTCGGCCGGCCTTGATATTATTGCAATAGATTTTCCCGCAGCAGCCAATGAAAACGTTATTTCTATTAACACCTTTTTTGATTACACAATTGAAGGCTTGCAGTCTAATGGTATAGATACCATAGCTGTAACCGACAATATCATCTGGTCTCTTTCTGATGGAGCCACTAGCACTATTGATCGAAACGGTCGATTAAGCGGTGGTTCAGTAGCAGAAACATTGACTATTACTGCTCAGGTAGGGCATCTGAGCCAGACGTTTGACGTTAGAATATCGGCTGCCAAATTTGACCAGGTGATACAGCTTAATAGCACTCAGGTATTGGTCAATATGTGCCAGACACAGCAGATAATACCCATTGGCAGTTATTTAAATGATGATGGGTCAGAAGAACAGCGCCCGGTTGATAATAGTGTTATCAATACCATTGAATGGGTTATTAGAAACCAGGAAGATAATACTCCATCACAACGCGCCTTTATTAAAACAGACAATAACATAACAAACCTGCAGGCACTGGAAGCAGGTAATGTCATTATTCAGGCAAGAGCACCATCAATTAGCAGTGGTAATATTATTACCTCTGCTGATTTCACCCAAACCCTCGATCACAATCTTAATAGTTTAAAACTATGTCTTAGAAGTGAGTCCGATCTGGCTGCCTGCACTTTAAGTAATAATGATGTTGTAGAAAATAATGTGGTTTCATTAATGGCAGTGGCTAATTATCAGGCAGCTGATGGTTCAAATTTTAATCAGAATATTAGTGCTTATAGTAAATGGGGTATAGATAACATCAGTAATGCGACGATTGCTTTTTCAGCCGACCGTCAACAGCTGGATATTACCGGCAGCGTTGCAGATACCACTGCAAATATTTCAGTTGCCTGTGGCAATATAGAACAAACAGTTCAGGACAGTGAAATTGAAAACGGGGTGGTGTTAACGATTCCTGTAAGCTGTGCCAGCGGCAATATAAACTGTCTGTTTGCGACTGAGGCGATGACTATTATCAATGAAAATGCAACATCTCTTTCTGTCACCGCTAATGGCTTTGCACTGGTCGATAATACGGCGTTTTTGCTCACTACGCGGCCAACAATTATTACATTAAATGTGACGGCTAATTTTGCAAATAGTAATAGTGTGGATATAACCGCCGATGTAAACCTGAATTATACCAATCAAAATATAGTGGTTCTTAGTGAAAATACAACTGTTCCGGGAGAATATACGGTACTTGTATCTGGCGATGCGCAAATACAGCTGGTTTATCAGGGCCAGGTATTTGTTGCTAAAATTACGATACAGAATTGAAACGGACAATTGCGCTGAACTGTTATTTTTAATAAACAGGGACAGATAATGGATACACTTCAAAACCAGATTACTGCCGAACTTTTAGGTCTTAGTCTTAAGTTAAAATCCATACCGGGTAAGGGTACAGTAATATCTATAGATATACCCCTGTCACTTCAGTTACCCATAGAAAAAAGTCTCAGTCAGCCAGTTACAGATATAAAAAATATCAGCGGCAGTGGTTTGGCAGAACGTAATAATGATATAACATCCGGTTCATTTTCAGTGGGTGTTGAGCTGGTTAATTATACTTTTACCCCTTTGAATGTATTTGACCTCACAGCATCATTATCTATATTATCCATCAATAATGATGAGGATCCGGTTAACCCTCCTTTTTATAACTCACATGGCCTGGCGGTTATAATTAACCCACTTAATAACAGGGCTGCGGCCATTAGTTATGTGTATTTTAATAGCGGTGCATCAGGCTCAGTATTAGCAGGCGATTACCTTTATTTCTGACTCAGTAATAAGTCAGTGAATAAAGAAAAAATTAATAATACCCGGCTAGCGATTGAATTACGCCAATGACTGACTATTAAAATAAACAGTAGCAGATTGTTATTCGCTATTTTAAATAGGCAACAGGCAGTTCTTTCCAGCAGGTCGTATATCGTGAAGACTGCCTGTGCCGTTGCATTGGCCAGCTGCTTTTACTGTTGTTGCCTTCTGCGGCCAGCCGGCATGTGCCTTTGCCCATGCGGCTGTTTATTTTATCAATTACCTGCATCAGTGAATCCGTTTTTTTGTTGTTGCTATATCTGGCTTTATCAGCGAATAAATCATACTGCATAATACCCGGTTCACTGATATCCGATAAAATGACCAGGGCTTTTTTATATTCATAACCCTCTTTCCAGATGCGTTTCAGGCAGTGTTTTCCCCGCTCAATCAGGTGCCCTGTATGGTTGCTGGGGTAGATAAGTGAGGTGCTGGCCCAGTTGTTATATTGCGCGGTAGACTGAAAAGGGTTAGTCATAATATTCACAGAAATCTGTTTGCAGACACCATTTTGCTGACGTAGTTTTTCGGCAGCGCGAGCGATATAACGGGCGACTGCCTGTTGCATATTTTTATAATCGCGAATGGTTTTATTAAATGCCCGGCTGGAAATAATCTGCTGTTTATTGGGAATAACTAATTGCAGACTCTGGCAGGGTATGCCATTAAGTTCATGCACGGTGCGTTCTAAAACAACACTAAACTGTTTGCGTATTTTTTTAATCGGGGTCTGTTTTAAATCCAGTGCGGTTTCTATGCCTATTGCATTTAAGCGCTTTGACCAGCGCTGACCTACGCCCCAGATATCCGCAACATTCAAACCTGCCAGCATCTGATTTTGCCCGGCCGGGGATAAATCAGACAGGCAGAGCACACCTTCTAATTCGGGTAGCTGCTTTGCAATATTGTTGGCGGCTTTGGCCAGAGTTTTACTGCTGCCTATGCCAACGGCTACCGGCAGGCCCAGCTGTTTCATGACACTTTGTTTTATGCTCTGGCCATAGTGTGTGAAGTTCCAGTGCTGCATGCCGGTGAAATTAAGAAAACATTCATCGATGGAATAGACTTCCTGCTCAATCGCAAACTGGCTCAGCAGCGTATGCATGCGATGGGATAAATCGCCATACAGTTCATAGTTTGAGCTAAATACGGCGGTGCCTTTCTGCTCGAGCATTTTTGCCAGTTGAAAATAAGGTTGATACATAATGTTACCAAACGCCTTAGCTCGTTTATTGGCGGCGACGATACAGCCATCATTATTGCTCAGTACAACAATGGGGCGGCCTGCCAGATCGGGGCGAAACACAGTTTCGCAGGAGGCATAAAAGGAGTTGGCATCAACCAGGGCAAACATCAATATGCTCGACTATCGAAACTTATGAATGGTTGATGTCACTACACCCCAGATAACCGTATCCATATCGTCTGTGAGTTCTATTTCACTAAAAGCAGGGTTGCAGGGAACAAGCCAGGGCCGGGATGCGCGATAGATAAGGCGCTTGACGGTGAATTCACCATTGAGCGTGGCGATGACAATATCATTACTGCGGGCTTCCAGAGATCGATCCACGACCAGCATGTCACCATCCTGAATACCTGCGTCTAACATGGATTCGCCCGATACCCGAACATAAAAGGTTGCATTGGGGTGTGCAACCAGATGCTCGTTTAAATCTAGCCGGTCTTCGATATAATCTTCAGCCGGGCTGGGAAAGCCTGCCTTAACGCGGGTTCCGGATAGTGGTAGGGGCAGGGTGTTGTCCCGGTGGGGTGTAAAAAAAACAAACATAAGCATCCAGAGAGAACAAATAGAGAATGTTTAGTGTAGTCTATTTTCTGCTCGGAGTGCAAGGAGATTGGAAATGGTTACAGATTGTGTCATTGTTGTCCTGTTAACTTAAAAAAACATCGTCATTACTACGGGCTCCTGTCTCCGCCGAAGGGTAAAGCTCATGAATAAGTTTTATAATCTAGACTTTGAAAAGCCTATAGACACTGGATACCTGCCTGCGCAGGTATGACGAAGTGAGCTAAGAGATTTTTGGCTATTTTAAAATACAGTGTGATAAAAAAGATGAATATTTGTGCAGGGATTTTTGCAGTATGATGACTGATAAAAGCCGGGTTAAATGACGTGTTAATATTACCACTTTATACCGAACTCAGGCTGAATAAACAGCCATATATTACTTATGCAATAATAATACTGTGTCTGTTTATTTATTATGCTCAGGTACAAAACAGGGAGCAGATAGATAAGCAGGTCAATCAGTATTGTGGATCTATTTATTCACCCGCGTCTAAAAATAATCGGCTGGAAATATTAAAAACGAATATAAATACCTGCGCTGAACTTTTATGGTTTTTGCATGAAAGATCAGAACATGGTGGATTTGATTTTATTCGCACCGAATTAGAAGCCGGTGAATATGGTGGATATTCAACCAATGACATTGAGAAAATTTTAGCATTAATTAACAGACATCTGCAAAGGGAGATATCTGGGCACATTTTTATATTGCGCTGATACAGAGAAATAAGCTGCTGGCTGGAGTTGCTCAAAAACGATTACCCGATTTATGGTTATCACGTTCTATTGATGCATTTAAGGGGTTTGCTAATATAAAGTAAGCGGCAAAGAACCAGCATAATTAAACCTTACTCGTTTTTCGGCATTTAACATTCCAGGGCGGTAGTTTTCCTGTTTTTTAATTGTATTCGTATTTGCAATTTTACCGCAAATTTTGTTGTTGTTCGCTAGTTCTGTACAGGGTAATTAACGGCTAAAGCACATCTCCATCAGAGGAAAACCATTATTGTGGCCCATGTTGCAAGAGACACTTCGGAGGTGAGGCTTTAGTCTCGCATGGGTTTGCGGGGCTAAAGCCCCGGCTCCGGTGCTGTTTCTGAGCTATCCCCAAAAATACGCTTAAAGATCAAAAATATAAAGGCATTTTGTCCGCAAATAAACGCGAATGAACGCAAATTTTTTTTATTGTGCGTAAGTTATTGTACAGGTAAGTAATTCTCAGAGTTTTTATGTCCAATATACTTCTCAGGGCACACAACAGCCTGTTAAAGCTTTTGCTTTTATTTGCGTATTTTAGCGTTTATTTGCGGAAAATATGCTTTTCAATCATTCAATAGCCGAAACGATCTCCTAAATTCACAATCAGGCGAAAACCTGAGCGATCCATGCTATTTAAATATGCCGTTATCGGTATATAAGTGCCTGTTAATTGAAATATGTTCCGTATTCGGTATATTAAGATATACCTATTAAGTCATTTATGCTATATTTTATCTAAGATATAACCAGAACGGACTATGTATGAGTGATGAAATTAATGCGCTAATTGAGGCGATTGTTGCCTCTGGTAAAGAGCAGGGCATGAATAAAGGCGATATTGCTACGCGCGCGGGCATGCAAAATAACAAGTTCGGCCGAATTACCAATTCCGACCCACGCATTTCTACGTTGATTCGTCTGGGTCATGCGGTTGGCTTAAAGCTTACTTTTGCAGTTGAAAATGAAGACCTTAGCTCAATTATTAACCGAGAGGTCTTTTAGCCATGGATAGAGAAGCCGTTATCTGGACAAGCATAGGTGACGCCCCCATTAAAATGGGGCGCCTGAATGTTACCGATGAAGAGTGCCGTTTTAATTTTGACCCCGCTTACCTTGAAACCAGCCTGCCTGGAATGGGGGTATTGCATAATCCCGAACTTGTGGGCAGAAATGCACTGGTATGGAAAAGAACGGAATATTTCCCGGTTTTTCCTGAATTAAAATCCTTAATTCCACCGGACAATGAACAAAACTTTCAACGTAAACTGATTCTGGCTTACCTGGCCAAAATTGATGTAACGCCGGCGATTGGGTTTGAAACCGACTGGGAAATATTAATGGTTGCAGGGCATGGCGGCATAGGCCATAACGATGTGTTCAAAGATGATGAAACGGCAAAAAACTGGTATGACGACAATGAGCCAGCACCGTTTTACACCCTGGATGAATCGTTCGGGTTTTCATTAAAAGAATTTCTCTTATGGATGGATAAAGATGCGGATATGATAATCAATGCCATAGGCCCCACCCCGAGTGTGGGAGGGGCAGTGCCTAAATTGCTATTATCTATTCCCGGTGATGGCTGGGATGGGCGCATTGCTTTGCCCACAAAGAAAGCCACCAGTGATCGAACCGATGTCATTTTAAAATTCGAACAGTCCAATCAATACCCTGGCATTATTGAACTGGAAGCCTTAACGCTGGATATACATAAAGAAGCGGGTTTTGAAGTTCCACGTTACTGGAAAACCAGCATTAATGGCATTAATGCCATTGCCATAGAGCGCTTTGATCGTAATGAATTTAACAAACCTGTTTTCATGGAAACGGTTTTGTCTGTTATGGCCTGTGGTGATAAAAGCATTACCAATAATCACAGTTCTTCCTATGATCGTATAGCCGATGCCATAGATAAAATTGCTGCACCCTTTGTGCATGATCCGGTAAAAGCGAAAGAGTATATATTTAAGCGTTTAATATTGAGTTTCTTAACGGGTAATGGCGATTTACATTTAGAAAACCTGTCTGTCATTGAGCAGCAGGGAGAGCGCTTTTTTTCCCCTGTATATGACCCCACCCCAATGAGAGCTTATAAAATTCACGATATGTTAACGTCCATGCCGTTTGGTAATTATGGCGAGTTTTCTACCCATGACGAAATGGTTGGCTTTAACGAAGCACTATTACGATTGCTGAAAAAATATAATATCAGCAAACCAAAGGGCCGTGCCATCACCAAAGAGCTGTTAGATGTTACGCAGGACTATCTGCAGCGGGTTAATGCGTTATCGAGTGTGACCGATGAATCTAAAAAAACACTCGAAACAGCTGTTTTATTTGTGAGAAAGAAACTGGAATATTTTTTAGTCGCACCTTCATCCTGACTCTGCTTAATATTCCGGGCGTTAAAGCCTGTCACTTGTGAATCAGCAGATTAACTGACAGGGCCTTTTTGACCCGGTTTGGCACGAAATGACCCGTCATTGGCACATATAGATAAGTAATTGCTTATATATTAAATATATACTGTGTTACATAAAAAAACACCCGAGGATTTTCAAATGACAGGGAAAAAGACACCTATAGTATGTGCATGTGGATGTAATGCAGTGACGTGCGGAGATGAATTTATTCAGGGCCATGACTCCTTTGTATTTGATGCAATTATTCGTCATGTTGGTGGTATTTCAAACCTGAGAAAAATAGTCGAGAGAATTACAGGGGCACCGATTGTTGTTCAACGATAGTTGTATTTTATACATCTATCTTTTAGTCAGATACAAATAAGATAGATTCTGAGCTACTTTTTCTGTTCAAATGGTGCACTTACAACCTGAATTCGGCAGATACTTCCACGGAATGTGCTTAAAAATTAACAAGACACAGGCATTTTTGTCCGCAAATGAACGCCAATACACGCAAAAGCATTAATACGGGGGGTGCATGCATGCGCAAGAGCTGCTATTTGCGGACAAAATGCTTTTTTTAGCTGCCGCCTAAAGTTTCGGCTATGGGCCCTGTTTCGTATTCACTTATTAATATTAGGTGTAATGCCTGTTAATCTTCAAATATTACCCTAAAATCACTATTTTGGTCACATTCTGTGATATTACCATTTCATCCTTCGTGTAAGTAAGGTATAAAGCGCCATGAAAATTCCAAAACGACTCCAGCCCTTAGTTGAGGATGGCCTGGTGGATGAAGTTATCCATCAACTGATGAGTGGCAAAGAAGCTACGGTTTATGTGGTGCGCTGTGGCGCTGAGATTCGCTGTGCCAAGGTATATAAAGAGGCAAATAAACGCAGCTTTAAGAAGGCGACGCAATATCAGGAAGGCCGCAAGGTTCGTAATAGCCGTCGCGCCCGTGCTATGGGCAAGGGCTCTAAATTTGGCCGTAGTGAACAGGAGCAAACCTGGCAAACGGCAGAGGTGGATGCACTGTACCGCCTGGCGAATGCCGGTGTGCGTGTACCCGAACCGTATGGCTGCATAGACGGGGTGCTGCTGATGGAGTTAATTACCGATGCAGATGGTGATGTGGCGCCACGCCTGGGTGATGTCGAAATGTCTGCTGAGCAGGCATTAGAAGACCATGCCATTGTTATGCAGTATATAACACGCATGCTGTGTGCCGGGCTGGTGCATGGTGATCTGTCGGAGTTTAACGTACTGGTGGATGCGGCAGGGCCGGTGATTATCGATCTGCCACAGGCAGTAGATGCGGCGGCGAATAACCACGCTGAGCGAATGCTGACACGAGATGTGAATAAAATAACCAGCTATTACGCTCTGTATGCCAGCAAATTACAGGGTAGCCAGTATGCAAAGGAAATCTGGGCCCTGTATGAAAATGGTGAGTTACACCCAGACGTTGAATTAACCGGTCTTTTTGAAGAAAATGAAGCCGCCGCCGATGTCGATACGGTGCTTCAGGAAATTAAAGCCGCCTGGGAAGAAGAACAGGCCCGTTTGCTGCGCATAAACGGGGATGAGATTCCGGTTTAAGAGGCCGTTATATAAAGTCTCAGATAATATTTAAAAAGTTAATGGAGCAGCTGTGACTTCAGGTATATGATTTTTTATTAATAATTAAAATCACGTCCTAAGGACATGGAAGTGGTTTTAGGCTATAGCCTTAAGAATGTTTGTCATTCCCGAATGCTTGTGTCGGGGATGACGACGTTTTTTTTACTTTTATGCACCCGTCCTTATAGGGCGAAATAAAAACCGCGTTCTTAGAATGTGGATATTTACTTACTCAGGATAAGGCAAATGAAATCCATCCTCTTATTTATAACTGTGCTGCTAGTCGCGGGTTGTTCTTCAAGTTATAACCCCAGTGAGAAAATGCTGACATATAAAAAAACAATGACCACAGAACAGGCCATAAAAATTTTACAGAAAATCATCTGGGATGAAGGAGATACAAAAGGCATCTGTGGGGCAAGGGGCTTCTGGTATGATGAAAGCTCAAATATGCTCGTGCATGAAGAAAATGTGTCTATGCTGGCACATAAACGAGGCAAAGAATTAAAAAATGTTCACCAGACGCATGATGATATTGTTGTGTTTGAAAAACAGTATTATAACTATAAATTTGAATTTAAAGAGATAGCCTTAATTGGAATTTATAAAGACCCTTTATTGTTGACTACTTTTCCAGCCTGTAATAATCCTGATTTGAAAGATGATTATCGGGTTATAGACTTATTTAGCAGTAAATTAAATAATTTAAAATTTATAGTGCCGAATGCAGAGTTTGATAAAACGATGGCTGCGCTAGCGATATTAATGCCAGACAAACGGGTAAAAAATAAATAGGAAACCATGCTAAAACGGGGCGCTTTGTTTGTGAGAAGAGTCTCTTTTATTAGTGTAATATTATATTTTTCAGTTACTCAGATTATCTCTTCTCAGGCTATCTCTATACTTAGGCCATAAAAGGAGCAGGATAGACCTGCCCCTCGCAAAAAACTACCCGAAAAACCTGGGCCGATGTTTTTTAAACTGGCCTTACCTTACATCGTAGCCGTGTTTTCAATAAGCACTTCAATGCGTCGATTTCTTGAGCGGCCTTCTTTTGTGCTATTAGTGGCAACCGGGCGTTCTGCACCGTAACCACGCACTGTAATGCTGGAAGAATCAATGCCTTTCGTATCCTGCAGGAATTTCGCAACATTGATTGCACGTTTTTCCGAGAGCCGCTTATTTATTTTGGCATTTCCCGTTGAATCGGTGTGGCCGGAGATCACCAGTTTTGAATCTGGAAATTTATTGTGTGCCTGGTCAATTTTATTTAACAGGCCAAAATTAACCGATTTAATTTCACTCTTACCCGGCTCAAAATAAAACCCATGGGCTAATACCAGAACATTCTGGCGTTTACGATAAACATCGGCTTCGTCTTCAGTAAACAAAGACTGTACATAATCAAAACGCTGGCGAGTTTCACGTTCGCGTTTAACCATTTCTTCACGTTGCCTGCTTTGTTGTTTTATTTCCTTTTCATATTTTTTCTGCAGATTGCCCAGCTCTGATTTTTTTGCACTAATCAGGTTTTCAACCTTGCTTTCGGTTTCCAGCAGGTCAGCACGTAAATCGGCTTCAGTCTGTACCAGTGAGGCGATATCACTGCGCATTGACTGAATGGTTGTACGGTTATCCTGATCAAAAGCCTGAGGCGATTTTAATGGCTCAAAAATAGTGGTTAGCTGTTTCTGGTACCATAATATTTTATCTTCTTCGCTGTAGTCACGGCGATCAAAGTTTTTTACGAGTTCAGTAATCTGCACACTTTGACGAGCGAGTTCAATGGCTCGCTTTGTATGGGTACCGGCTTTATCAGATTGATTACGATTAGCTTCTAATATAGATAATGCCAGTGTCAGCTCTTCTTCAGCTAGCTTAAACGTCTTTTTCGCATAATCATCGGCTTCTTTTTCCCTGGCTATTGCGATGGCGGCTTTAGCCGACTGAACGGCACCTTTTTTTATGCTTTTTAGCTCTAGCTGACTGTATCGCGTAATTAATGACGGCCGTTTATTTTTGGCCTTTTCTAATTTGCTTACTTCAACCAGAGAAGAGGCTTCACGTAATTCGCTATCCAGTTTATTGAACTCATCAGCGAATAACTCGGTTGCACCTGCCTTAACGGCCTGATGACGGCTGGCTAATACATCAACAAACAGGTTCTGGCTGGTTGCTGTATTCTGGTTTACACGGGTTAATGATTTTAAACCTTTGCTGGCGTAGCTGTCGGCAGCTTTAGCATCACCCGCCTGGGCAGACGATATGGCCCGCTCAAGATAGCTATCTACCTTTGCGAAACCTTCTGGTGCAAGATATTCCCCCCCCAGCTTTCTGGTGCTCGCCAGACGAGTATCAAGCTGTGCTACAGTGGTATACTGATTAAGAATTTCCTGTCGGGATTGTTGTTGGGTAGTGGCACAGGCAGTAATAAATAACAGGCCTGTTAACACCATATATTGCATAGCAGAATGTAGTTTCACTGGATCATCTCCTTACAGATCATCATTTATTAATAAATTGCATCTATTATCGTCATCATTGCCGCATAACAATGTGACTTAGCGCTAATTAATGAAAATTGATTTATTTACCAGATTAAAGAAGATGTCTGGAATAAGCTCTTATTTAACAACACTAATAAAAAATTTGCAGCTGCGAATTTACTCGCACAGGGTATGACTGAACAGCCTGCTGCGCGGTCGATTAGCTATGATTTTCACCCCGCATCTAAAATCACCCTGTATCTAAAGCTAATGAGCAGCAATCTCTTTATGACTCAGGCAAAGGTTTCATCGCTTCAGGCTTGATCAGATAAGCATTAACATTATACAGTAGTAGAAAGGGCTTATAGTCGCCAGGATCTGTTTGTCAGAAAACATTGAATATGTAAAATACTTTAATATTTTCTACATCAGGCAGAATTAAGGCTAAACTTGGAGTAGGCACATCTAAAAAGGCAACACAATGGATGCAAGGGCTGTTAAAAATAAAGAACAGGCTCGTCAAATTGTTGAAGCGAGTGAACATAGCCATGTCAAAGTGGGTGTATTTGATATAGATGGCGTGATGCGCGGCAAATACATGTCTAAAGATAAATTTTTATCTGCATTAGATAATGATTTTGGTTTTTGTGATGTGGTGCTGGGCTGGGATGTAAAAGACCGGCTTTATGATAATGCCCGTTATACCGGCTGGCACACCGGCTACCCGGATGCCAGCGTTAGAATTCTACCCGCGACATGCCGTCAGTTGCCGTTTGAAGATAATATGCTTTTTTTTCTCTGCGAATTTTCAGAGAAAGCCGAGGAAATCTGTTCTCGATCTGTACTGCGCCGGGTGATTAAAAAAGCAGAAAGCGCAGGGCTTTATATATTCTCAGGTTTTGAATATGAGTTTTTTGTATTCAATGAAACCGCACAAACGATTCGAGAAAAAAACTATCAGAATTTACAGCCTCTGGCACCGGCAGAATTTGGTTATTCGGTTATACGAAATACTGTGGAGTCAGAAACCTATCAGAGTATTTTGAAACTCGCAGAAGATATGGATTTTAGTATAGAAGGTTTACATGAAGAAACCGGGCCCGGTGTTTTAGAAGCCGCAATTGCATATAGTAGTGCTCTGGATTCAGCAGACAAAGGCGCATTATTTAAAACCTTCACAAAAATATTACTCCAGAAGCAGAATAAGATAGCAACTTTTATGGCCAGATGGTCGCCTGATGAGGCCGGCCAAAGTGGGCATATTCATGTGTCATTGAGGGATGATAAAGCACAGGCTTTATTTTATGATGCCAGTCAGAAAGATAATATTAGTGACATCATGGGCTATTTTGCAGCGGGCCAACAAACCTTAATGGCGGAGTTTATGCCGATGATTGCACCCACCGTGAATTCTTACCGGCGTTTAATTCCTGGCTTATGGGCACCGACCCAGGCAAGCGTGGGCGTGGACAACAGAACCTGTGCTATTCGAATAATTCCAGGCAGTGAAAAATCACAGCGACTCGAATTTAGAATATCTGCGGCGGATGCTAACCCTTATATCGTTTTAGCTGCGGTGATTGCTTCTGGTTTGTGGGGTATTGAAAATAAAGCAGAGATTGAAGCGATGGTAACGGGCAATGCATATGAGCAGACATTCGCTGAGAATTTAAATCTGCCTACAACCCTGTGGGATGCAACACAGAAATTCAAACAGTCAACAATTGCCAGAGACTATTTTGGTGATGAATTTGTGAATCACTTTTCAGCAAGTCGGGAGTGGGAAGAGCGGGAATTTCGTAAGCATATTTCTCAATGGGAACTGGATCGTTATTTTGAAATTATATAGTGGCGTTTATAGAAAATAGAAATTTTATTTATTTCTGAAACAGAAATAAAAGAGTCTGGTAATAAGTGGTAAAAAAATAGCAGCTGTAGGCGTTAGCTTTAGCTGACGATAATGACTGCGATGCGCAACGAGCCGTTAAAGTTATCGGCTCGCTTCGTTTTGCCAGGTGCATCGTCAGCTAAAGCTAAACTCCTACAGGAAAAACGATTAATGTTATGTTCTGTGATATAAGAACAGCTATTCTTTTCACCTGATTCATTAGTAAAAATCCATATTTTAACAGCGTGGTTTAAATTTTTAATAAAAGACTGTGATGAAAGCGAATATAAGTGCCAAAAAAATAACCATTATCTCTCCAGTTGATGGTGCCGTGATAGCGCATAAAAACCTGGCTACAGAGAATGAAATTAATTCTGTGCTGCAGACGGCTGTCACTGCACAGGCTCTATGGAAGAAAACAGCAGTATCTGAAAGGGCTGCATTCTGCCATAAGGCGATAGATTTTATGCTCGAAATGGAGGATGAAATTGCCAGGGAAATTACCTTGCAAATGGGCCGGCCGATAAAATATGCAGCCGGGGAAATGCGAGGGCTGGAACAACGTGCCCGTTATATGATTGATATAGCTGAGCAACAACTGGCGGATATGGCCGTTGAAAAAAAAACCGGGTTCACACGTTTTATACGCAGAGAACCGCTTGGCGTTGTGCTGACACTGGCTCCCTGGAATTACCCATATCTCACAGCAGTTAATTCAATTGTGCCTGCTTTGATGGCAGGCAATAGCGTTATTCTTAAACATTCGGCGCAAACTTTATTGTGCGCCGAGCGATTTTATCAGGCATTCAAAGCCGCTGCTTCTTATCTGGATACAGCGCAGGGTGTTTTTCAATATTTACATCTTGATCATGCTATGACTGCAAATCTTATTCAGCAAAGCGCTATCGCCCATGTCTCATTTACCGGTTCTGTTGAGGGTGGTAAAGCGATTGAACAGGCTGCAGCAGGTTTATTTAAATCGGTTGTACTTGAACTGGGTGGTAAAGATCCTGCATATGTTATGGCCGATGTCGATATTAACTCTGCGGTAGAAAATTTATGTGATGGTGCCTTTTTTAATTCAGGGCAATCATGTTGTGGGATAGAGCGTATTTATGTGCACGCAGCCGTTTATGATGAATTTATTGAAAAGTATATTAAGGCCGTAAATGAGTATCAACTGGGAAACCCATTGCATGAAGCGACAACATTAGGCCCCATGATAAATAAAAAAGCTGTTGACCTGGTGCGCCAGCAAATTAAACAGGCCATATCAATGGGGGCAAAAGCATGTATTAATGAAAATAATTTTTCATTAAAAGGTTTACCCGAAAAAACGCTTATGCTTTATCTTGCACCACAGGTATTAATTAATGTTGATCACCGCATGTCGGTCATGAAAGATGAAACTTTTGGCCCGCTGGTGGGTATTATGAAAGTAAACAGTGATAAGCAGGCGATTGACTTAATGAATGATAGTATTTATGGTTTAACAGCCTCTATATGGACAGACGACATCGACGCAGCAGTAGACATAGGTGATCAGATAGACACCGGAACGGTTTTTATGAATCGATGTGATTATCTTGATCCGGCCTTAGCCTGGACCGGCATTAAATGCTCAGGCCGGGGATGTTCACTGTCAAAGTTAGCTTATCAACAGTTAACACGGGCCAAGTCATTTCATTTGAAATCTGCTAAATAAACTCATGAAAAATAATATAGACATAACCATACTCGACAACTTGCAGGCAAGCTGGAATTACCCGGCACCAATTCGCTTTGGTAGCGGAAGCATTTCACAGCTGGCTGATATCTGTAAACAGTTAAATATAAATAAACCGCTGCTGGTGACGGATGCGGGTTTGGTTAAGCAGGCATTTATTAAAAATATTTTACAGGCTAATCAGCATGCCGGGGTTAAAACGGCGGTATTCAGCGGTGTAAAACCTAACCCGACGGCGGCAAATATTGAAGATGGAGTTAAAGCCTATAAAAAAGGAAACCATGATGGTGTCATTGCCATAGGCGGAGGTAGTGGCCTGGATGCAGGCAAGGCCATTGCATTAATGATCGATCAGAAATATTCATTATGGGATTTCGAAGATGCAGGGGATAACTGGAAACGGGTTATTCCTGAAAACATGGCGCCACTTATTGCTGTGCCAACAACGGCGGGTACGGGCTCTGAGGTAGGCCGCTCTTCGGTTATTGTGGATGAAACCTCATCATCTAAAAAAATAATATTTCACCCGAATATGATGCCGGATATGGTGATTGAAGACCCGCAGTTGACCCGCGATCTGCCGCCACATATAACCGCGGCAACTGGCATAGACGCATTTGTGCATAGTCTGGAAGCGTATTGCACACCTGCCTATCATCCTATGGCAGATGGTATCGCATTAGAAGCCATGCGTCTTATCAAACGATGGTTGCCGGTCGCATTTAAAGACGGCAGTGATCTGGTCGCACGCAGTCATTTGCTGGTTGCCTCATCAATGGGTGCGACCGCTTTTCAAAAAGGACTGGGCGGTATACATGCACTGGCACATCCATTAGGTGCGATGTTTGATAAACATCATGGCTTATTAAATGCAATTTTATGTCCTTATGTTCTGCTGGCCAATAAAGCGGCCATAGAAGAAAAAATAAAACATATTGCACGTTATCTGGAGCTGGAAGACAGTTCATTTAATGGTTTTATAGACTGGTTAATCAGCTTCAGAAAGGCATTAAAGATTGAAGAAAACCTGGCGCTTATTGATATCACCGCCGACAAAAAAGATTTAATTGGCAGGCTGGCAACAGAGGATGCCTGTGCCGCTGGTAATCCGATTCAGTTTACTGAGCAGCAATATGCGCAGATATTTTTATGTGCAGTAAACGGTGATTTAAATTGCAAATAGGCATACTTGAAGCCGATACGCTGCAGGCTGATATTAGAGAAAAATATGGCAGCTATGCTGATATGTTTAAACAGCTGTTTCTGTCGGTTGATAACCGACTGACGTTTAAAGTTTATAAGGTGATTGAAGGTCGTTACCCTGAAAACAGAGTTGAATGTGATGCCTATGTCATTTCCGGCAGTAAGTTCAGCGCTTATGATAATGAGCCGTGGATTTTACAACTTCAGAAATATATTATGCAACTGCACCAGCACAAAATAAAACTTATTGGTATCTGTTTTGGGCATCAGATTATAGCCCAGGCTTTAGGTGGAGCTGTTGAAAAAAGTAAAAATGGCTGGGGTGCAGGAAATATGACAAGTCATATTGAACATACAAAACCCTGGATGAGTCAGCCAGAAACGCAGTTTTCACTGTTGGTGAGTCATCAGGACCAGGTCATCAGTTTGCCTGAACAGGCAGAGCGTATTGCCGGCAGTAATTTTTGTGAGAATGCCAGTTTTCAGATAGCAAATCATATTCTCACTTTTCAGGGGCACCCTGAATTTTCTCCTGATTATCTTAAATATTTAGTGAATAAACGACGGGATATTTTAGGCGATGAAAAATATTACAGGGCAATTGATTCCCTCTGTCAGCAGAGCGATGCACAACTGGTGGCGCAGTGGATCATCGGTTTTTCATGTATGCAGTCTGTCGGTAATCAATAAAAATCCACGTTCTAAGAACGTGGTTTGATTTCACCCTGGAAGGGTGTATGTGGCCCTTCTGAAAAATCTAGCCCATTTTCAGGCTACAGCATTAAACGTAGCCCGGATGGAATGAAATGGAATCCGGGGATCGGGAAAATTCTGAAACATCGCCCAGCAAACCCCGGATTCCGTTACACTTCATCCGGGCTACACGGGTACAGTTTCTAAAGGTTATAGCCTTCTAACCTATGCCACGTCCTAATGACATGGTTTTGCTTTTTAATAAACCAGAAGGCCAAAAATCTGTTTTGAAACGGTCACTTTTTGATAAGAATAATACACAGCTGCCGCTGACTTAAGCAGAGCTTCCCTACACCAGCAGTGACTGTTTGGTGTTTTCAATAATTTCCTTATTTTCTTCAATCTCCACTACATTAACGTCTGTGTCCATACCCAGCTTTGAGAAGGCGGGCACGTTTGACCAGTCTACTTCTTTGGGTTCATGGCCGCCCTGCAGCAGAGCGACTTGTACAATGTCGACCAGATTTGCAGTGCCTGCGTGGTCATAACTGAAGTTGTGCGCCTCCTTAATGACTTCTATCATACTGTCTCCAAAGTTCCAGGTTTTTAGAATAAGTGCACCAACTCGACTGCTGAGTTCGTCTATTACTTTGCCCAGTGCGTCACTGTCATTGAAAAGGTCATCATCATCTTCTGCCATTACCAGAATGGGCAGGGCACCGATATTGTGAATAAGCCCTGCGAGCAGAGCCTGCTCCGGATTTAAACCGGGGACAGTGGTCGCCAGCATGCGACAGATGGCGGCGACTTCTACCGCTGTATTCCAGCTTTGTCTAAAGTGCTTATCTAGCACATCTGAAGTTGCCTGATAAATTTGTTTCATGGCGAGGCTGATAACCAGATCTCTAACCATGTGAATTCCCAGCCGGGTGACGGCCATTTGCAGGTCTTCAATCGGGGTGCGGCTTCTATAGAGCGGGCTATTTGAAACCTGAATCAGGCGGGCAGATAATGAGGCATCCTGGGTCAGGGTTTCTGCAATCTGCTGAGCCGACGTGTTTTCACTTTCTACTGCTTCACGAATTTTTAGGGCGACTTCGGGAAGAGTGGGTAAAACGAGCTGGTCTGATTCAACTGCCTTTTTAAGTTCGCTATAAAAGTGGTCTGTTTTTTCTGACATGGTATTCCCGTGTACTTACATTATTACTATTTTAAATGAGTATAGGCTATTTAAAGAACGAGGTGGTTTCATCAAGAATAATTTTGTTTTCTTCAATGTTCAGTACCTGCGAGTCAGTGTCAATGCCAAGCTGTTCAAATGCGGCTACGCTTGACCATTCTTCCGGGCAATCTAATCCTGTGTAAATACTTCCCAGTATCAGGGCTACCTGAATGACATCGACATAATCTGCCGGGCCGGAATGATTACGACGAAAGTGGTAGCATTCACTGGCAACTTCAATCATATATTCCGGGAAATGCCAGTTACGAAAGATATAGGCGCCGACTTCCCCCTGCATTTTTTGCACAACTTTTAATAGAGCATCCGGGTTATCAAACAGGTCGTCATCATCTTCAGCCATTAAAATAATGGGCAGTGCGCCGACATTATGAATAAGGCCGGCTAACATGGCCTGCTCTGCATCGAGGTGCTTAATATTTGCGGCGAGCAAGCGCGCGATGGCAGCGGTTTTCGTGCTGGCGAGCCAGAGCTCACGAAAGCGTTCGGCTATGACATTGCTGCTGGCATGATAGAGCTGTTTCATTGACAGACTTACAATCAGGTCACGCACCATTTTCAGCCCCAGTTTGGTAATGGCCATCTGAATATTATCGGTGCTACTTTGGGTGCGATACAGAGAGCTGTTGGCGGTTTGTAACAAGCGTGCCGAGATGGCAGGGTCCTGAGCTATGACCTCGGCAATTTTCTGTGCCGAAGAATCTTCTTTTTCACATTCGGCCTGTATTTTAAGGGCAACATCGGGCAGCGAAGGTAAAAGCAGTTTTTCCGTGGCCACTGCTTCTTTCACTTCTTCTAAAAACTGATCTATTTTTTCCAGTACTAATGTCATTTTAAGCTGGGCTAATTAGTTAAACATCCAGAAGTATGTCTGCAGGTATGCTATTGGCGTAGCTGAAAAAGGATGTCTTCTGTGAGTTTCTGGCATAGCTAATGTGCTCCTGGGGGTATACTTCTAGCTGTTGTGTAAATCGCCTTCTGCACGATCAACTAATTTTTTCTGGTTTAAATCTGCATTAAGCTGACCCGGGTTTGCTGCAGCTGGTTTTGAACAGACTCATCAAAGTTGTGAATTGACGGGTCTAAGCCTAGCTTGTTAATGGCTGTTATCTGTGACCAGTTTTCAGAGACTTCGTCGGGTGCATGTTGTGTGTGCAAAAGTGCGGCCTGCACAATATCAACGTAATCGATATTTTCTTTGTTTTCGCGATTAAAATTATTCCACTGGCTAACGACATCAATCAGAGGTTGTGGGAAATTCCAGAAGCTGAGTATTTTTTTACCCAGAGGGCCCTGAATTTCAAGGCTGATGTCATTTATATTTTTTTCGCCTGCAAACAGGTCGGGGTGTCTGTCTGCCAGCTCAATAATGGGTAGTGAGCCAATATTGTGAATAAGGCCCGCTAGCATAGCCTGTTCTGTATCCAGCTCAGTCTGTTCCTTTGCCAGAACCCGGCAGGCAGCAGCCACATCTACACTGGTTTGCCATAGTGTTCTGAACCTCTCTTCAATGGCTTTATTACGGGTCTTAAAGGCCTGTTTAATCGCCAGCATGACGACCAGGTTTTTTACGATACGTGAGCCCAGTCGGGTAACGGCCATCTGTAAATTGTCGATTTCGGTACGTGCCCGATACAGGGGGCTATTGGCTAGTTGTAATAAACGTGCGGAGAGAGAGGAATCCTGGGAGATTAGCTCAGCTATATCTGTGGCTGACTGGTTATCCCTTTCAACAGCTTTACGAATTTTAAGCGCAACTTCTGGCAGTGTGGGTAATTTAATCTGATCAGTTTCAACTGCTTTGCAGAGCTGCTGAAATACCTGTTGTGCCTGCTCACTCATATAATTTTACACCCCTTTTTTAAGAGTGTAGTCAGGCTTTATTCAAAAATCCAAAATGATGGGTATAAATAACGATCAATGATGATATTTAAACCGTATACGGCAGTGTCTGCATCGAAACTGCCGGGCCATTTTCATCGTGCAGTTGCAGCTTACCCGCCTCAGCATCGGCAATATCAATCACCGCAAGAGCGGTATATGCACCCTCTGAATCAGGTTGAGCATTTACAACCTGGCCGGTGCCCTGACCAGATTTAGAGTCTTTGCTAAACAGTTTGTCACCTGGGTTTACAGCCTCACTGGTATCAATATGCACCCGAAACATACGCCGTTTTAGCTTGCCAAGGTATTGCATACGCGCCACAATTTCCTGGCCTGTATAACAGCCTTTCTGAAAGTTAACCCCGTTAATTACCTGCATATTAATCATCTGGGGTACAAAAGCTTCTGTGGTCTGCGGATAAATGGTGGGAATGCCCGCCAGAATATCCAGGGTTTCCCAGGGGCCGGCACCGGCGGGTGCCGCATTTACATCCAGGTGTTGCCAGAGGGTCTGTATCGGGTCAAGTTCACCGTAAATTTCATATCGGGGCAGAAGGCCGGGACACTTAATAATAGTGTAGCCATTCACCTGAGTGACATCATCGGCTTTTTTAGGTAAATCGGGTATTAAATCGGCTAATTGCTGATCAGCTTTAGGGCCGGATACCCCAATCTGTACCAGCGCATTGCTGCTGTCTTTTATAACAGCCTTCGACATTAAAACAAACATGTTGATGCGTTTTAAGATGGGTTCAAGCAAAGGCTGGGGCAGGCGCAGATAATAGCTGTCGCTGCGTTTAAATATTCTAAAATTGGCCAGCATTCGTCCCTTGTGAGTGCAATAGGCGCTGAGCTGGCTATGCTGCTGGCTTACATCTCGAATATCATTGGTGAGCTGGCCCTGTAAGAAGTCTGCCGCATCGTCACCATCAACCGAAATGAGCCCCTGATGGCTTAAATCATATATCACAAGGCCGGTGTGAATCATGCGTTGTTCACGTTCAATATTACCGAAGCTGACAACTCTGTTGTTCTCAATCTCAGCGCCAGCGTCATTTAAAAAATCTAGCCATTCCGGTTTCATAGGGTTACCTGTGTCTTTGTGTTGTTATACTAGTATAATCTGGATTATTCAATTATATACACTACAATCTTTGAGATGATTAATATATATTAGTTCTTGTGTTAATCTGGTTGGCGTTCAAAATACAAATGGGCTTATCATTGAAAGCAATTTCAAAGGAAAAATGAATAATGGCGACAACAGATACTCGTCCCTTCTTTCTTAATCTGATAAAAATTCGTCTGCCGGTCACCGGTTTTGTTTCTATTTTACACCGTATCAGCGGTTTACTGATGTTTCTGGCTATTCCTTTTTCTGTTTATTTACTGGATATTTCTCTGCAGGGCAAACAGGGCTTTAATCGAGCAGCAGAAATAATGAGTATGCCCCTGTTACAGCTGGCCTCACTCATTCTGCTGTGGTCAATTATTCATCACCTGATTGCAGGGATTCGATTTTTATTAACTGATTTTGATATAGGTCTGCAAAAAAATCAGGCCACACAATCTGCCTGGGCTGTGTTTGGTATTGAGGCGGTATTGTTTGTTTTATTAGCGGTGGAGATTTTTTTATGAGCTCGCCGGGTCTGCAGGGTTTAAGGCCCTGGGTTATTCAACGCATCAGTGCGGTTTTTATTGCTCTGTTTGTGGTTTACATATTTCTGATTGTTATGCTCTGCAATCCACTCAATGTGAATGACTGGGCTACATGGGTCGCCACTCCGTATAATAATATTTTAATCGGCCTGTTTTTAATTGCCACACTCTGGCATGCCTGGATAGGTATACGCGATATTGTGCTGGATTATGTACCTAATGTGGTGGGGCGTTTGCTGGTACTAACGCTGGTGGCGGGCACGATTGTTGGCAGCGGTTTATGGGGTTTTAAGGCACTATTTATGGTTTTCATTAAATGAATATAGACGCTATACCTAGAAGACGATTTGATGCATTAATTATTGGCGCCGGTGGCGGTGGTTTACGCGGCGCATTGCAGCTGGCAGAGGCAGATGCCTCGGTTGCGGTGGTGTCAAAAGTATTTCCAACCCGTTCCCATACGGTAGCCGCGCAGGGGGGCATGAATGCGGCGCTTGCCAATGTGCTGCCGGATAACTGGCACTGGCACATGTTTGATACAGTGAAGGGCAGTGATTATTTAGGCGATCAGGATGCGATAGAATATATGTGTCGTGCCGCACCTAAAGCCGTTTATGAAATGGAACATTTCGGCGTGCCATTTTCACGCCTGGATAATGGTAAAATTTATCAACGACCTTTTGGTGGCCAGTCACAGAATTTTGGTGGCGATCAGGCAGCGAGAACCTGCGCCGCAGCAGACCGTACCGGGCATGCTATTTTACACAGTTTATACCAGCAGAATATTCGCGCTAAAACGCATTTTTTTGATGAATATTTTGCGGTTGATTTATTAAAAGATGAGCAGGGAAATATTTTAGGTGCCTATGTTTTTGATATTCACAGTGGTGAAGAAATCATTATTGAAGCAAAAACAACCTTGCTGGCCACAGGGGGTGCAGGGCAGTTATTTAGAACGACTACTAATGCATTAATTAATACCGGTGATGGCATGGGCATGGCATTACGTGCCGGAGTG
>QIDK01000075.1 GCA_003228405.1 Gammaproteobacteria bacterium
AATAGCGGTTACAGGAACCGATCCCCCACGAATATCGGTACGCACCTGTGCCAGCACATCACTGGTAGACTGGGTAGTAAATGACCAGTGCAGAATAATAGCAGCCGAACTAAGGCTTGAGTCTGCAGCCACTAATACACCCTCGGATGGGTTTACGATACTGGCACGAATGGTTTCCAGGGTTGCCGCACTGACGCCAGCTGCTGCTACCTCTTCGTCTGTTGCGTCTGCAGCTGGCTGTAATGATGCTACTTTAATTGCCGCACGTATATCACTCGCGGTTGAGGGTGGAATGGCAGGTGTAACCGCCGCATCATAAATCTCATTTGCGCTTCGAGTTAACAGATATGAACCAGAGATGCCAACAGGTCGTCCACTGGTACTTTTTAAGTCACTGGTTATAACCACCGCATAAGATGATTTAGGCGCCAATGGCTTTAAGGGAACAATAACTAATGTAGCATTGCCTGAATCCAGGCTGGAAAGCGTGGCTACATAGTCTACGCCAAAAACGAGTGCGGCACCGGCTGCGGTTATCGGCCCACCAGGCCCGGCGCCTTTGGTCACCGCGTAAACTCGAACCGAGGTAGCACTTATTGTACTCGCATCAATGGCAGCGGAAAAACCGGTAGATATGGGCGCGACAGTTGAAAAACCATCCAGCCCGTTCATGGCGACTTTAGGATCAGAAAAATCGGCTGCATCATCTACAGGGATATTTAATGTTCCGTCAGCTGCCGGGCCACCGGGAGTCGGTGCAAATAATAGATCATTGGGAAATGGAATCGTACTAGTCCCGTAGTTTAAATCACTAATCGTATCCACGGTATTATTTGTACCCAGTGAATCCTGTAGAGGCGTGTCTTTTTCAGAGCAGGCTACCAGAGTTAAACCAATTGCAGCCGTTAATATTATTTTTGTTAATTGCATTTTATATTCTCCAGGCTGACTTATTAAAGGTCATAATTCCAGGTTAACTGTGCACTAAAAATATCAACCGCGGCTTTGTATGTGCCGTTCAGGGTTGCTTCCAGGGCTGGTTGGCTACTTTCAAATGTGTTGTTTATTGTTGCATCATCTATAAACAAATGTGAGTAGCCCAGGTCCATAATAAGTGCCGGACTCATTTCATAAGTCATGCCAAATGATAGCCAGGTTCGGTCATTACCCGGCATTCTGGGGGTACGACGCTGTGCATCAGGAATGGGGGTTTCATCATAAGCAATACCCGTACGCAGGATGATTTTATTATTCAACCTGTAATCTGCACCAATTGAATAACGAAAGGTATCTTTCCAGGCTTCGGTTGTTACCCCATCTGGCTGTGCCGGGTTGGCAAACTGAATACGCAGTTCTTTAAATGCACTCCAGCCTGTCCAGGTTACATCGGCCAGCAAGGTAAAATCGTTCATATCATGCTTAAGGCTGAATGACAGGTTTTGCGGTAATGATACTTTTGACTGTAACCGGGTGTCCTGAAACGCACCTGTACCCAGCACCGGTGCGGCGGCTGAAGGTACCGTAAATTTGGCCTTACCCTGAACTGCAACTTCTATCTCAGATCGCCACGCCACCCCCAGCCGGGTAGCTTTTGTAAAGTCATAGGTCAGGCCTAAATTGATACCCCAGGCGAATTCATTAAAGCTCAGGTTATCGGCACCCATTTTAACAAAACCATCGATCTGCTGAGGTGCGCCCAGCAGCGAACCAAAATCAATTGCGTTGCTTAGGGTAATATCTACCAGTAGCATATTGATACCTGCCCCAAGCGATAATTTGTCGTTTACTTCACGGGCTATGCTCGGGTTAAAGTTGATAGTTTTCATGTCGGATTCAACGCCATGATAACGGCCTGCCCAATTATCATTATATTGAGTTGTTAAACCAAATGGTGTGGTTACACCTAAGCCAAATTTAGTTGCACCCACATCGGTTACCCAGTAAAAATTACCCACAAATGCAGTGGCCCCACCATCATCGTCGGCGCCACTTAACGGGTTGCCAAAAGCATCGACCGAGCCATTATTGCTAAAATCTGCCTTTGGCAAAATCACATGGCCAACCGTTGAAATCTGTTTATTTTTAAGTTTGGTCATACCCGCCGGGTTAAACCAGATAGTTGAGGCATCATTTGCGGTTGCCGCTGCGCCGGCAAAAGCATTACCCTGACCTCTGGCACTATTTTCGATAAGTTGAAATCCTGCTGCCTGGGCTGATGAATAGAAGAAGCCACTGGAAATGGCAATAGAAACTGTCAGTGAAGTCAGCTTCTTTGCTGATTTGATTTTTAGCGACATTTTTACCTTCCTATTATACTTAGAAAATGGTTTTTTAAATGATAATACGCCAGAATGCACAGGAATCAATAATATTTATACGATTACTGCTATTAAGCGAATTATGCCTTTGGCACAGCCCGTGGCCTGCCCTTCTCATCTATGGCCACATAGACAAGAGTGGCTTCAGTTACCGCAGCTGTCGATACTATGCCTTTTTCCATATGCTGTGCATAAACTTCAACACACACGGTAATGGAGGTTTTTCCCACCTTAGTCACTTCTGCATAACAGCTGATCAGGTCACCGACAAATACGGGTTTTTTAAATTCAAAAGAATCCACTGCCCGTGTCACTATCGGGCCTCCAGCACGTACAGCGGCAGGAATGCTCCCGGCTATATCCACCTGAGACATAATCCAGCCACCAAAAATAGTGCCCCCTTCATTAATGTCAGAGGGCATGGCCGGTACACGTATCACCGGGATTTTATTTTCGGGTAGTGCATTTTCAGGCATCGACTTTTACACTGAGCTGGTTCTGTAGTTTTATAATTTTTAGGCCGCTTAATTTTACACTTAACGTAATATACTAATGAATCAGATGAAAAGAATAGCTGACTTATGCCACAGAAGGTTAACAAAAATGATTTCTTCTGTAGGAGTTAGCTTTCTATCATTTACCTGATGCCAGCGCTTACCTGCTCTCATTATATAATGCTTCAATTTCGTTCGTGAATCGTGCCATTATTTTAGGCCGTTTTATTTTAAGCGTAGGGGTTAATAAACCATCATCCACTGTCCATGGCTCAAGCGTGATATGCGCCCGACGAATTTTGGCATAACCGGGGAAATCTTTAAGCCGGGTTGAAACTCGATTTAAAATCGCTTTTTCGACATTACGCTGTGCAAAGGCATCGGGTGATTCGGGGTGAATATTCAGAGTCACCGCCATATCTGCCCAGGCATCAGGATTTAATACTAAAACCGCAGACAGAAAGGCGCGCGCCTCACCCACAATCATCACCTGCTCAAACAATGAATCTAATTCAATTGCCATTTCCATATCATTGGGTGGAATTTTTTCTCCATTTGCCAGCACCATAATATCTTTCAGGCGACCGGTTATATAAACATGGCCACCTTCATCAATGCGGGCTTTATCACCTGTTTTTAGCCAGCCATCTTCGGTAAACGTATCTTTTGTTGCCTGTTCATTTTTCCAGTAACCCAGCATAGAACAGGGGCCCAGGCTCTGTAGTTCATCATTTTCGCCAACACGAATTTCTGTATTGGGAATAACGGTGCCGATGCTTGATGGAATATTATCAGCAGGACGATTAACACAGACAATCGGGCTGGATTCAGTTAAACCATAACCATGCAGTAACGGTAAACCTAAACCAATAAATAATTTTGCCACGCCTTCTGATAGTGCCGCGCCACCGCAAATGGCCATGCGCAGTTCGCCACCCAGTTTATCCAGCACCTTAGTCGCTACCAGTTTATCCAGTGTCGGCCAGAATAAAAGCGTGGGGTGCCACCCAGCACGACCCTGATCATATAAAAACTTGCGCCAGCCCACCTTCACTGCAGAATTAAATAAAAACGATGCAATAAAAGATTTTTGTTTTAAACCATCCTGTATTTTTCCATATACCCGCTCATAAATACGCGGTACCGATATGAGTGTAGTGGGACGAATGTTTTGTAAATCTTCACCTAATGTCGCAATAGACCGGGCATAGATTACTTCTGCACCCAGTATAATAGGTAGATAATATCCGGCTGTTCGTTCCAGCATATGTGACAGGGGTAAAAAAGACAGAAAGCGCTCACCAGGCTGCCATTGATTACTGACCGCTGCGGCAAATGCATTAGCAAGAATATTTCGATGCGATAACATAACCCCTTTCGAACGGCCGGTGGTGCCCGAGGTGTAGACAATAGAGGCCAGTTCATCAATATTGCTTTCCTTTGTCTGTAACTCGCCGGTTAAACCAAACACCCAGTCAGACAATGATTCCAGTTTGCTATCATCCGGCTCATCTTCTTCAGAAATACGTTTTAAGCTAATAATACGCTGCAGGCCACCCAGATCTACATCGGCTTTTAGCAGGCGATCCCATTGTTGCCGATCCTGTACAAATAAAATTTTAATTTCTGCGTGGTTAATAATATAGGCGACATTATCCGGACGATCTTCAACATAGAGTGGCACAGTCACCAGACCCAGGCCCAGAGCCGCCTGATCAAATACCACCCATTCGCGGCTGTTTTTAACCATAATGGCGACTTTATCACCCGGCTGTAAACCATCTTTATCGAAAGCCGCCTGCCAACGGGCAATTTCATTCGCCATTTCATGCCAGCTGGATTCTGTCCATTGCTGGCTGGCTATATCATACTGGCGGTAAGCTGTTGCATCGGGGGTTTTACCTAAACGTGCACGAAATAAGCCGGGCAGACTATGCACTTCTGATTCCTGTATAAGCTCTATTTCCATTTGTATAACAACCCTGTTTGTTTATATTTTTTAATTTTACTTATTATGATTTTACTTATTATGACTTTTTTTGTTTAGTTTTTCCAGATATGATCCATTTTCTTATAATAAGATCATTTCTGGCCATTTTATATTACATTACAAAAGCGCATATGGCCGCATCTATTGCAGCCACCATAACCTCAGCCTCAGGCCGATTTCTGATGTGTAACCCTTTTCTATAAACTGAATCATGCCTTTTGCATCTATAAAAAAACTGCTTGGCACTGCCTGAACAGCATAAATTTTTGCCCATTCACCCTCGTTATCTACAATTACTGGCAGGTTTAAGTTTTCTTTTTTAAGATATTCCCTGATCTGTGCTTCATCCCCACTCCAGGACACCAGGGTAATCACCTGATAATCTTTAACCAGGTTAGCGATATTTGAATTTTCAAACTGGCATACAGGGCACCAGGTTGCCCAGAAGTGTATCAAAACGGGTTTAGACTGATGTTCAGATAAATCAAATACTTCACCCTTTAGCATGCTCGCATTAATATTCGGCGCCCTGCCCTGAATATCATCCATAGACTGCCAGGCCCGAATAGAAAAATATATTAGCACCAGTACAGACAACTGGCTCACTATGCGTATGAGTGTATGTCGTTTATAAATGCTTCTCACGCTGTGCAGAAAACTCATGCTAGCTGTGCGGTAAATATTGCCCGCAGCGGGGCAGGATACCCCTCAATGGTTTTGCTACTGTCATGCGGATCTAAAAATTCTTTTAATGAATGAAACTGCATCCACTCTGTTGAACGCTGTTCTTCGATACCTGTATAAGTTTCATCAATTAATTTAATATTTTTAAAGCCACAACGCTGTAACCATTTAATCATGGCCTTACTGCTGGGAAGAAACCACACATTGCGCATTTGTGCATAGCGGTCTTGCGGTATCAATACCTGAAATTCATCGCCCGTTATTACCAGTGTTTCAAGCACCAGTTCACCACCGGGTTTTAAACATTGTTTTAGCTGGTATAAATGCTCTATCGGAGATTTTCGATGGTATAACACCCCCATTGAAAACACCGTATCAAATGCCTGCAAATTATCGGGCACCGCTTCAATACCTAATGGCAACACATATATATTCTTATCTTTAATAAAATGCTGCAGCGCCTGAAACTGCAACACAAATAATGGAGAGGGATCAATTCCAATCACCAGATCTGCACCCATACCCCGCATGCGCCAGCCGTGATAACCATTGCCACAACCCACATCTAAAACGGTTTTACCCTGCAATGGTTTTATGGCTGAGGCTAATCGCTGCCACTTAAAATCTGAACGCCATTCAGTATCGATATCGACCCCACAGATATGATAAGGGCCTTTACGCCAGGGCATAAGTTGTTTTAATGTGCTTTCAAGTTCATTTTTTTCTTTTTCAGATAACGCCTGTACTGCCTCTATGGATACCACCGCAGAATCAAGCTCTATGTTTTTGTGATTAATAACCGGCAACTGCTGTAGTGCATTTTTCCAGCCAGGCAGTTTGCCATAGGTGTCATTAGACAAACCCTGCTGAATCTGCTGCTCTAGCGTTTCCAGCCACGGCTCAAGTTCTGTACCCTGCATCAATTCAAATAAACGGCTTAGTTTCATTATTATTTTATGGCGATAAAAGAAACAAAGTTAAAACACTGAAACCAGACAAAAACTTCTGTAAACCCGGCCAGCTTCAACCGGGATATATGCTGCTCTACTGTCTCCGCAATTAATACATTCTCCAGCGCAGAACGTTTTTGACTTATTTCAAGATCAGAATAACCATTGGCTTTTTTAAATGCGTGATGCAATGACGTTAATCTTTCATGCTCTGCTGAACTTTTAGATTTTATTTTTTCCGACAGCACAAATGCACCGCCAGTTTTCAAACCTGTATAAATTTTTTTAATCAGGCTTTGCCGTAGTTCTTCTGCAATAAACTGCAATGTGAAATTCATTATAACCAGAGAGGCCCTGCATATATCCAGCTCACAAATATCTGCCTGCATTACAGTCACGTCGGTTTTAGTCTGGTGCTCAGCTGTCAATGATCGACATTTTTCAACCATAGCTAAAGAATTATCAACCGCAATAATTTCAACACCCGGCTCACCAATCCCCTGCTGAATAGCCAGTGTCGCCGCCCCCAGTGAACAGCCAAGATCGTAACAACGGCTATCCGCTGTCACAAAATAACGCGCCAGCACGGGAAACATTGACAGCAAAGTTGCATAACCGGGAACAGACCTGCCGATCATATCTGCAAATACCTTTACCACCGACTCATCAAAGGCAAAATCAGTAATTGCTTCACGTGGCCAGGAATAGAGCTGGTCCTGGATAGTGGTGTCTTTATTTTCAGGATTATTCATTGTTTTCAATTGAAATATTAATTTGTGCATATTTTAACAGAAGTGAAAACCAAAATCTTTGAGGTGCAGGGATACCCTGATTTTGCGAGTGCAGAACGCACGGGAGCAATGATTTGTGTGATTTAGCGTTTATTTACGCTAAAAACACCTTTATAAAGGATACTGCTTATAAGCTTTAGAAAAATAGCATCTGTAAGAGCTAGCTTTTGCTGACGATAATGATTGCGATGCGAAGCGAGCCGTTAAGGTTTTCGGCTCGCTTCGCTTTGCCAGGTGCATCGCCAGCTTAAGCTAACGCCTACAGGAGAAACGATTTTTGTTATGCTTCTGTCATATAAGGCAGCTATTATTTTCACCTGATTTATTAGTGAGCTGCTGTTTAAAGAGATAGCCGAAAATCTATATTATTTATTTTTAAGCTCTTTTGTAAGTCGATTAACATTGCCAGTGCATTCATCAAGGTTTATTTGCAGAGTATTTATATGCTTGCGTTGCTCTGCCGCCTTACCGGCCCTGGTTGTCATTGCCAGTGCCATTTGCTGGGCTTCATCTGCATCAAATGGTTTTTTTAATACCAGCAGATGGTCTGATGGCCCAAGTGTATCGATAATATCAACCCAGGAATAATCTGAATAGGCAGTACATATTACAATTTCCATAAATGGATACTGCTCCCATATTTTGGAAATCGTCTTTATACCATCCTGACCTGGTGGCATTCGCACATCCATAAACACCAGTGCATAGCCATTTCCTTCCTGTTCTGCCTTATCAATCATCTGCAGCGCTTCTTCGCCCTGAAAAGCTGATTCGAGCTGGTAGTTTATATCACTGTAAACGGTTTTCTGCCCAGAATGACCAAACAGAGTATCGGCCATTGCTTCAAAATCCTCGCCCATTGAACCTGTAGAAGTCAGAATTTTACGAAAATCTTCATGAATTGAGGGGGTGTCATCAACTATTAGTATTCTGCTGCTGTTGGTCATATACTATTATTCCATTTTATATTGCTGATTTTATTGACGATTTATTTTTTATAATTAGCAGATCGAATGCCTTTTATATATGCTAAGAATAGACCTTTTTCAGGAATATTTCATGTTTCATATTGATTTTATAGGGCAGCATGCAGAACATATCCCCATAATAGCTCAGTGGCACCAGCAAGAATGGCAGCACATTAGCCCTGATTTAACGACCGAACTGCGCATTAAGCAATATTCCACTTATGAAAACAGCGCCGGCATTCCCTGTTGTCTGCTGGCGCTGATTAACAATAAACCGGCAGGCTCTGCCAGCCTGCTTGAATCTGATATGGAAACCCACCCGCATATTGGCCCCTGGCTGGCCAGTGTATATGTACAGCCGAATTATCGCCGCCGCGGTGTGGCAACACAGCTGATTCAACGTTGCCTGGAAAATGCCCGGCTAACAGGCGTGCAAATACTTTATCTATTTACCCCTGATCAGGCTGATTTTTATCAAAAACGTGGCTGGAAGTTGATTGAATCTACTTTATATCATGACGAGAATGTTGATATTATGTGCTTCGATTTAAGCGGGCCTGAATAACCTATGCACGATCTAAAAAACTTCACCTTATATACGGCCACCGTTGATGACGCTAATAGCATCAACCAGCAACTGATAGAGGGGCTAAACGCCCATATTGATGCTGAATCTACGCGCAAGTCGCATCACTTTGCTGGCCGCTATGAAAATATCTATATTGGTAGTGATAAAATCCCGGCCCTGTCACATATTCTGGAAAGCGTAAAGGTGTTTGCAGCAGATATATTAAATCGCCCGATTAAAGAACTGAAAGCCGGCCTCTGGTTTAATGTAATGAATCCGGGAGATAAAACCACCCTGCATCGACATGATGATGATGATGAATTACTTTCTGCTGTTTATTATGTAAAGGTTGCAGAAAATTCCGGTACGCTACATATTGGAGAGAAAGGAATACTCGCACAGGTTACCCCCAAAGCAGGCATGTTTGCTTTTTTCCCACCGCATATGCCCCATGAAGTGACTGAGAATTTAAGTGATCAGTGCCGGATTTCGCTGGGAATTAATATTGGGCCGGCGGAGGACGTAAGTCTTAAAACTACCACCCAGTAGCCTGTTGAACCCCCGCCCCCAGATCAGCCGGTGAACGCACAATCGTCACCCCGGCATTTTCCAGTGCCTTAAATTTTTCTTCGGCGGTACCTTTGCCGCCTGAAATAATTGCGCCGGCATGGCCCATGCGTTTGCCCTTCGGTGCGGTACCACCCGCAATAAAGGCGGTCACGGGTTTGGAGACATTGGTCTGAATAAATTCAGCAGCTTCTTCTTCTGCGGTGCCACCTATTTCACCGACCATTAGTATGGCTTCGGTCTCCGGGTCTTCTTCAAATAGTTGCAGACAATCAATAAAATTCATGCCGGGAATCGGGTCGCCGCCAATGCCGATGCAGGTGGTCTGGCCATATCCTAAGTCGCTGGTTTGTTTCACCGCTTCATAGGTTAGCGTTCCTGAGCGTGAAACAATGCCGACCTTACCCGGCTTGTGTATTTCACCCGGCATAATGCCAATTTTACATTCACCTGGGGTGATAATGCCGGGACAGTTAGGCCCAATTAAGCGTATGCCCGCCTGATCAACCACAACTTTTACCTGCAGCATATCCAGGGTAGGAATACCTTCGGTAATACAGACAATTAATTCTATGCCCGCATCTACTGCCTCTAGAATAGAATCTTTGCAAAAGGGCGCAGGCACATAAATAACCGAAGCTGTCGCTGCCGTGTGATTAACCGCGTCACGAACGGTATTAAAAACGGGCAGGTCCAGATGTGTTTGCCCGCCTTTGCCCGGAGTGACACCACCCACCATCTGTGTACCATAGGCAATCGCCTGTTCAGAATGAAACGTACCCTGTCTACCGGTAAAGCCCTGGCAAATAACTTTGGTTTCGCTGTTAATTAATACACTCATTTGTTTGATCCTTTGGCAGCTGCCACCGCTTTCTGTGCGGCTTCGGTTAAACCTGCTGCGGCAATAATATTTAGACCACTTTCTTTTAGAAGTTTTGAACCCAGTTTCGCATTATTGCCTTCAAGCCGCACCACGATAGGCACCTTAACGCCGACTTCCTGAATTGCGCCAATCACTCCTTCGGCAATTAAATCGCAGCGCACAATACCGCCAAAAATATTGACCAGCACCGTTTTAACATTGGTATCGGATAATATAATTTTAAAGGCTTCCGCAACCCGCTCTTTGGTCGCACCACCACCTACATCCAGAAAGTTTGCCGGATCGCCTCCGTGAATCTTAATTAAATCCATGGTTGCCATGGCCAGACCCGCACCATTCACCATGCAGCCAATACTACCGTCCAGTGCAATATAATTCAGATCCCACTCTTTGGCTCGATTTTCACGCTCATCTTCCTGGCTTGCATCACGCATTTCCATTAATATATTTTGACGATAAAGCGCATTGTCATCTAAATTTATCTTGCCATCCAGGCACAGTAAATTTCCTTCTTTTGTCACCACCAGCGGATTTATTTCTACCAGCCCTAAATCTTTTTCTATAAATAATCTGGCAAGACCTGAAAGCAGTTTTGTAAACTGTTTAATCTGATCAAGCTGCAGACCTAAACCAAAAGCCAGTTTGCGGCATTGATAGGGCATAAGTCCCAGCATCGGGTCTATCGTAGTTCGCAGAATTTTTTCGGGGGTTTGTGCAGCAACTTTTTCAATTTCAACACCGCCTTCAGTGGATGCCATAACAACCACGCGTCGGGTTGCACGATCAATCACCGCACCTAAATATAATTCACGTTCAATATTGCAGGCTTCTTCTATTAATACATGATGGATGGGTTGACCTGTAGCATCCGTTTGCACGGTCACCAGATTAGTGCCCAACATCTCACCAACAAAATGTGCCGCCTCTTCTTTATTATCGGTCAGCTTAACGCCACCGGCTTTGCCGCGGCCACCTGCATGCACCTGGGCTTTTACCACCCAGCGATCTGTGTCTAATGCATCCAGCGCGGCAGATACATCACCCGCAGAACTGACTACACGGTTATTCGGCACCGGCATGGCGTATTGTTTAAATAAATGCTTTGCCTGGTATTCATGTATATTCATTATTTTTTTCTCCGCATATTTCAAAACAAAAGAAACCGTCGGTTGCTTTTTCCTGTATAGCCATCAACTTTTCTTCTGCATAATATGTATTGCACGATTATCTACAGCCAGTGCTGCCTCATGTAATGCTTCTGATAATGAGGGATGTGCAAAAATAGTTAAGGCAATGTCTTCTGCACTCGCACCTAACTCCATGGCGATCACCGCCTGAGCAATTAATTCTGAAGCATGGCTACCCATAATATGCACACCGAGTATTCGATCTGTTACAGACTGTGATAATACCTTAACTAAACCTGCAGTATCACCCTGCGCTTTGGCCCGGCCACTGGCTACAAAAGGAAAGCTGCCGACGTTATAATTTTCACCAGCCGCTTTGAGCTGCTGCTCAGTTTTACCCACCCAGGCTATTTCAGGGTGAGTGTAAATCACCGCAGGTATCAGGTCATAATTTATTGAGCCATGTTTGCCGGCAATTAATTCTGCAACCATCATGGCTTCTTCCGAACCTTTATGTGCCAGCATGGGGCCACGCACCACATCGCCAATCGCATATACACCGGGCTGTGAAGTTTCACATTTTTCATTTACGTGAATATAACAACGTTCATCCAGCAATAACTCTGCTTCTTCATCACAGACATGTTCAGAATTTGCTCTGCGTCCAACGGCAACAATTAATTTATCAAAAACGACGCTCTGATTGCCTTTTTCATCCTGATATATAACCTCTACCTGTTTATTTTTTCCGCTGCCGCTTATTTTGGTTTCCAGTAAGCGAGCATTGAGGCGAATATCCAGCCCCTGCTTTTTAAATGCGCGTTGTGCATCACGGGCAATTTGCTGATCTGCCGCCGGTAGAAATACATCCTGTGCTTCGAGCACAACCACCTCAGAACCCAGTCGTCGCCATACACTACCCAGCTCCAGACCAATAACGCCAGCACCAATCACGCCGACCCTGGCCGGCACCTCAGTAAACGCCAACGCACCGCTGGAATCGACAATCAGGTTTTCGGTGAGTGGTGCATTTGCCAGCTGAACTGAACTGGAGCCACTGGCTATAATAATATTGTCAGCACTAATCACGGTTTTATTGCCGCCATCCGTAATTTTAATTTTTTTATCTGCAAGTAATTTGGCTGTACCCGTTTTTGTCTCTATTTTATTCGCTTTTAATAAAGCCGATATGCCCTGGGTTAATTCTGCCACCACTTTATTCTTTCTTGCCATCATGGTTTTTAAATCCAGCTCCACTGAACCCAGTTTAATACCATGGTTTTTAAAATCATTATTGGCCTGCTCAAACATTTCTGATGATTGCAACAGGGCTTTTGAGGGGATACAGCCAACATTTAAACAGGTACCTCCTAAAGAGGGCTCACCCTTTTCATTAAGCCAGTTATCTACGCAGGCTGTTTTCAAACCGAGTTGCGCACAACGAATTGCAGCCACATAACCTGCGGGGCCGGCACCAATTACTATTACATCAAAATCTACGGACATCATCAGACTCCAACAAGTATACGCGCAGGATCTTCTAACACATCTTTAATGGCAACTAAAAACTGCACCGCTTCTGCGCCATCAATAATTCGGTGATCATAGGAAAGTGCTAAATACATCATGGGTCGAGCCACAATTTCATTATCTTCAACCATCGGCCGCTGCTGAATTTTGTGCATCCCTAAAATACCACTCTGTGGCGGATTAATAATGGGTGTTGATAACATGGAGCCAAACACACCACCATTGGTGAGGGAGAAGGTGCCTCCGGTCATATCATCTATGCCGAGACGATTATTCTTTGCCTTATCAACAAAATCGGCAATATTCCGTTCTATATCCGCCAGGCTCATTTCATCTGCATTGCGTAATACGGGCACCACCAGCCCCCTGGGTGAGGCAATCGCTACGCCGACATCAAAGAAGCCATGGTAGACAATATCATCACCATCAATCGAGGCATTTACGGCGGGGAAACGTTTAAGTGCTTCGATACTGGCTTTAACAAAAAATGACATAAAACCGAGCTTCACATTATATTTTTTTAAAAACAAATCTTTGTATTTATTGCGTAAATCCATAATTGGCTGCATATTCACTTCATTAAACGTGGTGAGTATGGCCGCATTATGTTGTGCTTCTAACAGGCGCTCGGCTATGCGTGCCCGCAGGCGTGTCATGGGTACGCGTTTTTCAATGCGCTCTGCAGATGTATTTACAGCTGATGCTCGGGGTGGTGATATTGGTGCTGGCGTGGCCTGCTCAACCACTTCATATTGCGGCGGAGTTTCTGTTCTAACTGACTGCGTTTCGGCGCTGGACTGATTTAATACGGGTTGTTGCATAAAGGCCATTACGTCTTCTTTTAGCACTCGCCCGTCTTTACCACTACCGCTAATATCATCTGAATTCAAGCCATGTTCGACAATCATTTTTTTAGCGGAGGGGGTGATGATTTTTTCTACCTGAGTGGGTGCTGACATTTCATTTGATGAGCCGTTATCGGATGTCGCCACATCTGTTTCGGTCAGGGATAATAATAATTGCCCGGCTTCAACCACATCGCCTTCGGCCTGGTGTATTTCTGCAATCAGACCATCTGCGGGAGCGGGCACCTCAAGGACAACCTTGTCTGTTTCCAGATCGACCAGTGGTTCATCTCGCTTAACCGAATCACCCACCTGTTTGCGCCAGGCTACTATGGTGGCATCGGATACGGATTCGGGTAGTCCGGGTACTTTGACTTCTATTGACATTATTTTGTCCTGATATAGTTATGTTTTTCTATACTTCTGTCACGAACTAAAACTGCGTTTTTATATGATATATTGCATCTTCAGCCTCAATCAGAGCCCAGTGCTTCTCTTACTAATTTTTTCTGTTGTTGTGCATGCACTTTTGCTGAACCTACGGCAGGTGCTGCCGAAGGTTCTCTGCCCCTGTATTCAACCATGCAGGGGTGATCTAATTTCGCTGCAAAGCGCGGCTCAAAGTAATCCCAGGCACCCTGATTTTTAGGTTCTTCCTGACACCAGATCAATTGTTCCGCATTTTTATATTTTTCCAGTGAAATATTAAGTTGCTCCGCAGGAAATGGATAAAGCTCTTCTATGCGTATAACAACCACATGTGATAATTCAGATTTCCGGCGTTGCGTTAACAGGTCGTAGTAAACCTTGCCACTGCACATCACAATACGTTTTACTTTATCAGCGATAATATTATCGACCTCATCGATTACGCTGTGGAATGAGCCCAGACAAATATCATCCAGTGTATTGACTGCCAGTTTATGACGTAACAGACTTTTTGGCATCATCACAATTAAGGGTTTGCGATATTTTCTAACGATTTGACGGCGCATCATATGAAACATTTGCGCCGGTGTACTGGGCACACATACCTGAATATTGTTTTGTGCACAGAGCTGTAAATATCTTTCTAATCGCGCCGATGAGTGCTCGGCGCCCTGACCTTCAAAACCATGAGGTAACAACATGGTTAAGCCGCACAGGCGGTTCCATTTCTGTTCGCCGGCAACGATAAACTGATCTATAACCACCTGTGCTCCATTGGCAAAATCACCAAACTGGGCTTCCCAGATAACCAGAGTTTCCGGCTCGGCTGTGGCATACCCATATTCAAAAGCCAGCACCGCTACTTCAGACAGCAGAGAATCGATCACCAGAAAATTTTCCTGATCTTCAGACATATTTCGTAATGGCACATAGGTAGTGCCATCGATCTGATTATGCCACACTGCATGTCGATGAAAAAAAGTGCCGCGGCCTGAATCCTGCCCTGATAAACGCACCGCATAGCCTTCAGTCACCAGGCTGGCATAGGCTAAAGTCTCCGCAAAACCCCAGTCTATTTCAAGCGCTCCTGCTGCCATTTTATGCCTGTCCTGCATTATTTTTTCGACCCGAGGCTGAAGCTCAAAACCGGCGGGACGTTTTTCCAGTTGCTCACACAGCAGGCGTAAGGCTTCCATATTGATGGCTGTTTCCGCAACCGTATCCTGACTGGCATTTTCATAAGGGTGCCAGTTAATATGAAAAGCATAAGCAGAATCTGCATTTTTTAAAATGCCCTGCACAACACAATTACCCGCATCCAGTTCATCTCGATATTTTTTCATCAGCTGATCTGCCTGATTTGCTGACACAATTTTCTGGTGGGCTAATTTTTCTGCATAAATAGCACGTGTGCTGGCAAGAGCCGCTATTTTTTTATACATCATTGGCTGAGTCGCAGCAGGCTCATCTGCTTCATTATGCCCATGCCGGCGATAACAGATTAAATCTATCACCACATCTTTTTTAAATGCCATGCGGTAATCAAGCGCGATTTGTGTCACCAGCATTACCGCTTCAGGATCATCTGCATTAACATGAAATATAGGTGCATCCACCATTTTTGCTACATCAGTGCAGTAATGTGTTGAGCGACTATCGAGAATATTACTGGTGGTAAAACCAATCTGGTTATTGACAACAATATGCAAACTACCTTTGGTTGAATAGCCTCTCGACTGCGACATCTGTAATGTTTCCATGACCACACCCTGCCCTGCAAATGCGGCATCGCCATGAATTTGTACTGGCAACACCGCTACACCCTCGGCATCATCTCTACGCTCCTGTCGAGCACGCACAGAACCTTCAACAACAGGTGCAACAATTTCAAGATGCGACGGGTTAAATGCCAGTGCCAGATGGATGTTGCCTTTTTCAGTCTGCATGTCCGATGAAAAACCTAAATGGTATTTCACATCACCCATGTATTCACTCTGAGATTTAGTGCCATCAAATTCACTAAATAACTCTGCAGGTGTTTTCCCCATTACATTCACCAGCACATTTAATCGTCCGCGGTGTGCCATACCAATAATGACTTCTTTCATACCATGGCTAGCTGAACGATGAATCACTTCATGTATAAGTGGAATCAGTGTTTCCCCACCTTCAAGTGAGAAGCGTTTCTGGCCAACATATTTAGTATGCAGGTATTTTTCTAAACCCTCACCGGCGGTGAGCAGCTTTAACAGGTTTCTTTTTTCTGTGGAATCAAGGCTTGCCTTACCTCGAACGGTTTCAACTCTTTGCTGTATCCAGCGTTTTTCGCCGGTTTCTGTGATGTGCATATACTCTGCACCAATAGATCCACAGTAGGTGTCACTTATAATGTTGTATATTTCCTGCAGCGTGGCTTCATCAGGGCCATACAGTGAGCCGGTTGTAAAAACGGTTTCTAAATCGGCTTCACTCAGGTCATAACTGACTAATGATAAATCTTCTACTGGTTTTGTATGTGTACGCCCGAGTGGATCGACATCTGCTTTCTGATGGCCGCGGAAACGATAGGCATTAATTAGTTGCAGCACCTTTACCTGCTTGCGCTCATGTTCCAGCACGGCGGTGGATGCGGATTGCACAGGCGGTAAACGGGTACCTGCACGGTTTTCAGTCATGCGTCGAAACTGTTGCCTGACATCAGAATGTATGGTGTCTTTTAGCGTTCCATTTACCCGGGGCAGGGTGCCGAAATATTCACGCCAGTGAGTATCTACATCATTGGGGTTATGCAGATAACTTTCATACAGACCTTCCAGCCAGGCAGCACTGCCTGCATCCAGCATGGAGTTTTTCCATAGATCCTGCATGGTGGCTTTATTTTTATGGCTCATATGTTCGACGCTGTTGTAATATTTTTTATGTACGAAACAATGACTAATAAGTCTGCTGAAAAAACAGCCTGCTTTGCGTTTGTTCCGCTAACATTATAGTTATAGCTCAATGTGCTAATTTTTGTAAGCCGAATATAATAGAGTGGCGCTAAAGCCATTCTTTAATCCTTATATAATCTGACCTGTTTCAGGCGAAAATATTAATTCCAGGGGTAGAAACAGGGGTGCCGGTAAATCATTCATGGCAAACCAGCTCCATTGTATTTTTTCATCTGCAAATAAGCCTGTATTTTTTATGTGAAAATTTTCAGCTATAAGATACAGGGTGATAGTGTGTTGTTGCTCTGAAAAAACATTATTAGTATAAGGGCCGGGACGAATTCTGTTTATTTCCAGGCCGGCTTTATGTAAACAGTAGCGTCTGCCTGCAGCCTCTACTGTTTCTCCCTTGTGTAAAAAACCTCCGGGGCATTGCCAGCCTGCAAACTGATTTTCTGTAAAGCGTTTCCCCAGCAGTAGTTTATTATCTTTTATTAGCAGTGTTGCCACTGCGGCGGGTACAAAGTCATTCACTGAAAGCGTGCCTATGTGATTTATCACGACTTATTCAGAGTTTCCCTAAGTACTGATCCTGGTTCAAAGCCAGATAAAATATCCCCGCGACACTTATTGCATCGGTAATTTCACCCTTCTGAGCCATTTTTACCACGTCTTCAAATGGCATTTTTTTCACCTGTATATCTTTTTCTGTGTCTTCCAGTTGTTGCAGGCCTGCACTTAAATCGGTTGCCAGATAAACATAGCCCTGTTCATCGGTAACCGAATTGGATGGGTGCAGATGCAGCAACTCTGTAATCTGTGCCGCTACCAGGCCGGTTTCTTCTTCCAGCTCGCGCAGCGCGGTTTTTATTCTGTCTTCTTTGAGGGGCGAGCCGCCCATGGGAATTTCCCATGACCATGCATTTAAGGTATAGCGATACTGCCCCACCAGCCAGGTATTGCCATCTTTGTCGAGGGGAATAATACCCACTGCCTGACTTTTAAAACTCACCTTGCCATAGATGCCCTGCGTGCCCCCGGGGTTAATCACCTGATGTTCTTCTACTTTTATCCAGGCATTATTATAAACAGGTTGAGTACTCAGGGTTTTCCATGGGTTTTCGCCTATGGGTTTTTCGCCTGCGGGATTATTACTCATCGGCCATCCTCCATTTTTACTCCTGTTCTTCTTTGGTTTCAAGCCCATGCTTGTGGGTATCATTAATACGAATCAGCAGCTGGCGAAAGGGCAGTATGCCTTCATCCAGATCACGTATTACTGACACATAGGGCAGATCTCCCGTATTCCAGCAATAGTCTCCTGACTTCATTTCATCAAAAATACGTTTCAGGGATATTTCAATATCATCAATATAGGGCGCAGTCGCCCCCATGCCTTCTTCATCATAGGCAATGGATGCACGCATTTCATCTACCTCATACAGTGCATCTTTTAACCATGCTACGTATTCATCAACACTTCTTGCTCGACGCATGTTTGCCTCACTTTCGTTTTCGTTTAGGTCGGGTTTTATAGTTCGCGACACTGGGTATTACCTGATTATAAGGAATATTTTCGATCGCACCATAGCATTCAACTGACTTCATTATTAAACCCGCAATATCTTCGACGATTTCACTGTTACTTTCTGCCAGCATTAATTTCTGCATCCCCAGCATGCCTCCATTCTGCACTTTTATTTCCTTATTGTGAGGCAATGGGCCATCAATATTGATTTTAAATATAAACCGGGTTTGCTGCCGCAGGTGATCGAGAAAGAGCCTGCAGCTCTGTTGCATTGGCACATCTGTGCAACCCACACCCTGACGGTCTGCCAGACGGAATAAATGCTGGTAGGCACATTGACACTTTAAGGACAGTATGCCCTTTTCAAATACACAGGGGGCTGTGTTTATGCGCTCGTAAGCCTGCCTGTAATTATCTTCGTCCATTCAGGCAACTTCAGATGCCGCAGAAGGCAACATTACTTTTCGTGCTCCATCACAATGGGCTGGTCACGCTTTTCCATCAGCATCTCTTCCGCCGCTAGCTGATTATCTGCAAACATGACCTTAATTTCAGCCTTTTCTCCCTCAGCCTGGGCTGCTCGGGTGTCACGCGCGAAGTTTTTAGCCTGTTTGAATTTGTCGAAGGTTTTAATTAGCTCAAGCTGCTTTAGCATGGCGAGCTCAGCGGATTCAACCTGGTAAACGTAATATGGCATAGGGCCTCACAATAACTCAGTAAGTTGGTCAGGTATTATATCAAATACCAATATTCAGGTAAATTAACCTGTATGTCAGGTTATAATTCATTATACCCAGATGATTTACCTGATTATGAGAATTTTATGAGCATAGATTTAAAAAAAGAACTCGATGTTTTAGTCACCCTGCGCAAGGTTATTTCCAGCGTGGTACGCGAAATCACCCCAGAGCCCGGCATGAAGCACCCTCTAAGCAAAACCACCCTGGAAGATGTACGCCAGAGCTTTATCCTGATTGCCTCCCGTGAAAAAGAAATTTCTGAAGCCATGGGCATGCCTAGCCAGCATCGACCAATGTATAAGGGGGATACCCCGAAAACCAATGTGGTTAAGCTACATGGTGTGACAACGAATAAAGATGATAAATAAAAGACGTCATTGGTCATTGGTTAAAAGTAAAGGCGCTCTCCATCCGCGAGAAGCCACTTTTGAGCACCGATGAAACACCTATGACTATACTTAAAGGTAAACAAATAAAAATCAGGCCATAATCCTTGTTCAAATATTTTCACAAAGGTGACATCTGGGGCGGGCTTTCCGCCTCAGCCGTAATACTGCCTCAGGCTACTGCTTTTGGTATTGCCCTGTGGGCACCCTTTAGCCAGGATCCTGCCAGTGGCGCCATGGCAGGGCTGATTACCGCCGTTGCCCTGTGTTTCTTCTCCGGCCTGAGCCGCGGCACTATGGGAATGGTTAGCTCACCCACAGGCCCGACCCTGGTGCTGGTTGCCGGTGCACTGGCCAGCTTAAGTGCGAAAGGCTTTAGTGGCGCCGAACTGTTTACCAATATTGCCGTGATGCTTTTTTTAAGCGGTTTTATGCAAATTCTCATTGGCCTGTTTAATGGTGGCCGGCTTATTAAGTTTATTCCCTATCCGGTGGTGGCCGGTTTTATGACCGGCTCAGCTATTCTGATGATTAATTCCCAGGTGACAATGCTGGATTTACTGTCTTTTGAGTTGCTGATAAAGCAGGCATACTGGATACCCTGGCTAAGCGCTGCCGTTACCTTTGCGGGCATATCGATTTTACCCAGGTTCTTTCCGGCTATTCCCGGCACGGTATCCGGGCTTATCGCCGGTACGCTGGTTTTTCATTTATTAAGTAAACTGACCCAACTTGAATCTCCTCCACACTGGGTAGTGGGCCGCCTGCCGGATATCACCAGCATACAGTTAGTTGTGCCAGGCTCGCTGGAACAAATTCCCTGGATGATTATTCTGCCCACCAGTGTTGCCCTCGCGGTGCTTTCATCGCTGGATAGCTTACTCACTTCGATGATTGCGGATGTCGCCACCACTGAGCGCCATAATGCAAAACGTGAACTCGCCGGTCAGGGCATTGGGCAAATGTTTGCTGCATTATTTGGTGGTGTTGCGGGCGCTGGCACCACCGGCGCTACTCTGGTTGCCATTAAATCCGGCGGTCGATACTGGGCTGCTATTATTAGCTCACTCATATTCATATTAGTTATTCTAATTTTAGGGCCGATAGCCGCCCTGTTACCCATCAGCGTTCTGGCCGGCATTATTTTGCATGTTGCCATTATGAACATGCTGGAAAAAGATATTTTATTGTGGCTGAAAAATGCCCGCAACCGTATGGATGCAATGACGGCATTACTGGTGATCGGCGTTACCGTAAGCTACGATCTGATGATTGCAGTTGGCGTAGGCATAATACTCGCCACGATTCAGTTTGTACGCGCACAGATTCTTTCACCGGTAATACACCGCCGCTCGACTATTGCCCAGCATCCTTCTTTACGCAGGCGTAATCAACATCATCGAGACCTGTTAAACCTGCATGCAGATGAGGTGCTAATTTATGAGCTTAACGGTAATTTATTTTTTGGCACGGTCGATAAACTTTTTGAAGAATTTAATTCAGAGTTAAATCATCCGGTACAGATCATTTTAGATATGGCCAGAGTGCAGCAGGTTGATTTAACCGCCGTAAAAATGCTGCAACAAATGGCCGACCGTTTACATAAGGCAAAGGGCGAGCTTATTTTTACCAATGTGCGCAAAGGCAAGGGTTTAAGCAAAAAAGTAGAAAAAACCCTGCGCCAGATTAGCCCACACCATAGTGGCGACTACCCGGTGCGTACTTTTATTGATGCAGATGAAGCCATTGAATATGCTGAAAATAAATTACTCCAAAACCTTGGCGAAGAACTCAAAGAGCATTGCCGTGTAGAGCTGAATTGCAGCCAGCTGTGTCACGATTTAGAGCCGGGTATTCTGCAAATTTTAGAGTCGGTAATGAAACCCGTTTCACTTAAATCCGGCGACCTGCTTTTTAAGGTAAATGATGTCGCAACCGAATTATTTGTCGTATTAGAAGGTGAAATAGATATTCTTTTACCCTATGGCACGCGCCACTATAAACGGCTTGCCAAATTTGGCCCGGGGGCATTTTTTGGAGAAGTTGTATTTCTTAAACACGGCCTCAGAACCGCGGATGCAAAAGCCATACATAACACGGAATTATTAATGCTGGATGATAAAGGTTTTCAGCAACTCAAAAAGCACAACCCGCAGGCAGCGATAAAACTGATTACCCGCCTGGGCAGGGAATTGAGTGATCGACTGCGCTGGTCGGATACGGAGTTACGGCGGCTTTCGGATTAAAAGACGCCTCTTAATTCACAGGTAATTTTTTCCGCATTGCATCCCGATCAAACCACCACTGCCCATTGGCAATGGCATCTATCACCTTGCCCATACGGGGTAAAAATTTTTCCGGATCTTTCAATTCCATTTTATCCATCCAGAAATCCAGCGTCTCCTGGCTTTTAACATCGGCATGGCGCTGTGCTACTTTGGTAATCATATTGGTGGTGAGAAAAGACAGGCTATCGTGTTTGTCATCTACGGCGCGAACGCCCACAATGTAATGGGCAGTCGCCGCGGCAATTGCGGCACCATCTGAGTCATTCGGCGTTTCATCGATAATATAACTCAACATGCTGATGCTATATTCAGGATCTACCGGATAGGTTACCGACAGCCACACACCATGCACCAGCGCCAGAATAGAAGACGGCTGCTCGGTTTGATACATAATGTCGCAGGCTTCAATCGCGCTGGCCCAGTCTTCTTTATCGACAAATGCCTCGAAAGCGGCTTTGGCTTCATTCCAGGCATTTTCATTTTGCCCCAGGCCCAGCTGTGCATTGGCAATATCCAGTTTAACTTTTGCCACTTCTGCCGGGTCAGCATCTCTTCTAAACTGAGTCATTTCAAACTGGTGGTTTCTTAACTGCTCTTCCAGAAATGCGCGGCTTTCTTCGTCACTGGAAGATTCTAATACGCCCTGTTCTGGTCTTATTCCCGAATCTTTACTCATGATTGTTAACTCAAAAATTCTATTGTGTAACTAATGTGGGGCTGATTTAGATTTTTTCTACCCTGAAACTGGAGCTAAATTAATCAGCAGGCCAGTATGCTCTTATCAAAAGACTGCATATCCAGCTAATGGCAGTGTCGCATCTACCTGTCTATATACCCGCTCTACAGCTGTCTGCTGGCTAATCGCCCACCACAAAATGTACTCTTTCATGCGCTGCGTCATCCAGATTCGAAACTGCGTACCCTTGAGTTGATGACTTTTGGCTAACGACTTACGACTATTGCCTCGTTCCCACGCAGGAGCGTGAGAACCAGAACCAGAACTTGATAATAAAACAAATGACGAAGCCCTGATAAGCTACCCCGGCTGCTGATTTGCCGGTGTCATTAATGCAGCAATTTCACTTAACCGCTGCTGTGCCTGCTGCACCCGCGCATTTTCTGTATCCAGCCCTTTCAATAAATCCATGCCCTGCTGATAAATCAGCTGCTGTTGTTCCGACTCAAATAAGGGCATTGCCAGTGCTACGGTTTCTGCCGGTTCACTTAACAGACAGGACACCATTAGCTTTTCATCTACCGGGCTATCCGCTGCCAGTAAATCCGCAATAAAGGGATGTTCCAGTAAGGCAAAATGCGCCTGCCTTGCCTGCTCTTCCATTTCCAGTCTGGAGATTGCCAGCGCATCATCGCCCACGGCTGTCCACATACTTTGCATCATCATACTCAGCAGGCGCGTAATCATGCCTCTAATTTCGGCCTGATCTCCCGCCAGACCCGCACTGGCCTCATAGGTTTTATCCAGTGATTCCTTAAGGCTGAGCACCGCACCTGAATCTGCACCCGGCTCCATCTCTGTAACCTTTTTTACCAGGTCACGAAAATCATTTACAAAGTGTTCAACATCCTCTGCGTCTTCACGTCTGGCTTCCTGAATATCGAAGGGTTTTATCTCTACCTCACCAAACAGGGGGTTTAAAAACTGGCGCTTTAACATGCGCTCACGCCGCCCGGCTTTATTTGAAAACAACATTTCTACATTATGCATAAACTGATTTTTCCCATTGGGGGTATGTTCTAACTTATTCTATCCTGAAATTAAGCGTTCTCCCAAACGCCTTTGCCCGGGAATTACCCCTTATATTTCGTCGAGGTCAGAGCCTGATTTTTTTAAGTTTTGATTTTTGCTTCCTGCCACAGGGCTTCCAGCTCATCCAGTGTGCAGTTTTGAAAGAGCCTGTCTGCCTGATTCAGCGAACTTTCGATATAGCCAAAGCGGCGTACAAACTTCTGGTTACATGCTCTTAATGACTCTTCTGCATCAATACCCAGGCTACGCGTAAGATTTACACAGCTAAACAGAACATCACCCGCCTCTTCGAAAATAGCTGAGCTGTCATTTTGTTGCATGGCATCACGCAGTTCCTGTATTTCTTCTTCTATTTTTGTTAGCACCGGCTCAATATCGGGCCAGTCAAACCCGACCCGTGCCGCTCGTTTCTGTAGCTTTTGGGCTCGCTTTAATGCGGGCAGGGCTTTTGCGACTCCATCCAGTATAGAAGCTTTTGCCGAATCCGCCTGTTCATCCCGCTCTGTGGCTTTGCTTTTTTCCCATGCTTCGTGCAGGACATTTTCATCTCTACAGTCATCATCAGCAAACACATGAGGATGGCGCCGAATGAGCTTTTCGCTAACGGCATTAACGACATCATCAAACTCAAAATCTCCCTGCTCTTTGGCCATTTGCGCATAAAATACGACCTGGAATAACAGATCACCCAGCTCTGATTTAAGCTCGGTCATATCTTCATTTTCTATGGCATCTGCGACTTCATAGGCTTCTTCTATGGTGTAGGGAATAATGGTTTTGAAGGTTTGTTTGATATCCCAGGGGCAGCCGGTTTCGGGGTTTCTCAGGGCAGCCATGATATGCAGCAGTTTATTCATTGTCAGTCTCAGTTGGCAGATATTCAGGGCTAAATATTAACATTGTTTGTCAGGGGCATGAGTATCCCTGTTTCGATCTGGTCATCGCTGCTGCGTGGGAGAAAGCGCACAGCTCTGCAAATTTACTGTTGCGTCTTTAATTATTTTGGGTATCATTCGCAGCACTGAATCTTGAACCATCAGTTGAGTGTAAAATGGATGTGTAAGCGACTGATCCAGGTAGTATAATGAAACATGCTTATCCGCTTTATCGGTGATATGCATTTTTCGATATGGCTAAATAAATCATGAACTTATGCAGAATTTTGCAGCCTAAGTTCTTAATTCAGACTTAAGGGCATCTCTATTAATTGCTTGTGCCCTTAAACAGAGCTGGCATAGACCGGTCTGTTTCATATTTTTATAGTCGCCCCACCATTATTTGGGGTGTGCACAGACCAGCTTCTGGCCTGTGATGGAATGATCAGCGTGTTTATTAAGATAAAACAATCTGTATTGCGACGGTAATGTGCAGCGACGTAGAGTTATCCGTAAATGCTTCACAGTTCACATATACAAATAATCACGAGGTTTGACCATGATTTTCGACAATTTCTCTTCCGCACATCTTACCGTGCTGATCTCCGTGTTTGCTATTGCATTTATTATGGGTGCGGTGATTAACAAAACTAATTTCTGCACCATGGGTGCGGTTTCGGACCTGGTAAACATAGGTGATAAAAACCGCATGCGTGCCTGGTTCTTTGCCATGGCGGTGGCGATTATCGGTGTGACCATTTTTGAGCTGAGTGGTATCGCCAGTGTTGACTCCACCTTACCTCCCTACCGCGGCAGTAATTTTGCCTGGCTTGAGTATATCCTGGGGGGCCTTCTGTTTGGTATCGGTATGACCATGGGCAGTGGCTGTGCTAATAAGGCACTGATACGTATTGGCGGTGGCAATATTAAGTCCATCGTGCTGTTTATTGTGGTTTCTATTTCTGCTTATTTTATGATCAACCCGTTTCCCGGCACTGACAGCACCCTGTATTCTCTGCTGTTCTACCCCTGGACCAGCCCTGCATCTATCAGCCTGAGTACACAACAGGATTTAGGCAGTGTTATTGGCACCGCCATAGACACTGACATTGGCTCAACCCGAGCGGTTATCGGCCTGAGCCTGGCTGTGGCCCTGCTCTGGCTTATCTTTAAATCGGCCGATTTTCGTAGCAGCTTCGATAACAAACTGGGTGGCTTCACCGTGGGTGCTGCGGTACTGGCGGTCTGGTTTGCGACCTCCAGCCTGGTAACCATTAATGTCGATGATGAAACATTTAGCTGGACTGAATATGCCAGTGCAGAGTCATGGGATATGCTCGAAGATGATTCCGAAGCCCGCCCCCGGGATGTTGCTGTGCAGTCTTTTACCTTTATTAACCCCATTGGCCAGACCACCCGCTATGCGGTGAAAAGCTTTGATAATGCCTACCTTACCGTGGGTATTGCCGCCGTTCTGGGTGTTATTCTGGGTTCACTCATCTGGTCGCTTATCTCAAGATCGTTTCGCATCGAGTGGTTTGTTAATTTTAGAGACTTTATCACCCATGTCATCGGTGCTATTTTAATGGGCACAGGCGGTGTACTGGCACTGGGCTGCACCATCGGCCAGGGTATTACCGGCGTTTCTACTCTTTCAACAGGCTCGGTGCTGGCACTGATATCTATTATTTTTGGCAGCACCATGACCATGAAGATTCAGTACTATAAAATGATTCATGAAGAAGATGCGACCTTTATCAAGGCACTGGTCAGTTCACTGGTCGATTTAAAATTACTGCCTGCGAGTATGCGATCACTGGAGAATTATTAGGTTAGTTGTTGGGCTTCGTGTCTCAGCCCAACCTACAGGGAATACTTTCACAGCCTCTCCTGCGTGGGAATGCATACAGCAGCATAATCAATGATACACTCTGCCGATGGATATATATCTTCTATTCACACTAGTGGCTGCTGCATTTAGTGGTGCGACCATGGGTAGTTTTTTACTGGTCACCCTGCTTTATAAAGCCCTGCTTAAGTCACCTGAAAATCTTAGCCAGAGCCTGTTTATTTACCGCCGCCTTTATCGACTGAATTCGGTTTTATGTTTACTGGGGGGCATTTGTGCTGCCCTGGTCAAAAATCAGACGGCTGCATTTATGCTGACTATTCTCACGGTTAGCTATGTTTTTAATCACTCGCATATATTAAAAGGCATAGTACAAAGCTGTAACCAGCAGTTTCAGGTGGTAAACCGGCGTAGTTACCAGTCATTAAGCAGCCTGCAAAACCTGCTACACCTGGGGCAGTTTGGGGGTGCGGCTTATGCCATTTACCTGCTGGTTCTGGTTAATTAAACCCCCCTTTTCTGTTTATCTACCGCTGGTCAGATATTTAACACAGGTCATTTTTCGGTGTTTTTTCAGGTAGCTCGGCAGAGCTTTATCTACCGGCAATATAGCGACTTATCCACAGCTTATTCATTTTTTCTGCACAGGCTTATCCACAGCAGATTGTTGTTGACCCTTAAAATTCCACAATATATAGTGGGGTAATTAATTTAGGCCCTGCATGACAGGGTGGCCAGATTAAGTTATCCACAGCAGTAAAAAAGCAGGTTCTACAGATAAGCGGTACAACAAAGCAACTAACTAATCGCAATCGGGTATCAGCATATAAAACTCGATAATTCTAACCGGTACAGTTGAAGGATCAAATTTGAATATGGCCAAGTCCATCACCTCAATTAATTCATTGTTAGTAGGCTTAAAAACAGTGAATAACCCCCTGCTGGTAAAACTCCAGCAACTGGGATTCAACACCCATCTGACGTTAGGAACTGAGCAGGAATATACCGTTAAATCCCTGATACATGCCATCGACACCCTGGCGATTCAGTTTCTTACCATCACCGCTAATCGTAACCAGTTTATCCAGCGCACCAGCTATAGCGAGCGCATGGAAATTGAATCCTGTCTGAATAGCCTGCTCAGTTGTCTGCAGCAGACCAAACAGGAGCTGGCAGAGTTTAAGCCTGCAAATTTTCAGTGCGATAACATTCGTGCATTGTTTTATACGTCTAATAACAGCCAGCTTTGCAGTCTGAAACTTCTGGATGCAGTGCTCTATATAGACTTAATCAAACCCTATTGCCGTATGCTGGAAATGGTGATTGCACAGGAAAGAATACATGCGCTATCCGCCGTGTTAGAAACCCTGTTAAGCAAGGAAAGTTCAGCCACCGTTCAGCAGGATGATGAATTGACCTATGAGCAGTCAAATGCGCTGGAATTATCCCAGTATTTAATTCGCCAGGCGTTATAACCCCGTTTTTTTCAAAACTTCAAATACACCTATGGTTATGGGTGTAACCTGCATGATAAAATAAGGTAAAATCCTGATTATATACCGCTGTGGCTGAATCGCCATATGCGGTATAAATGTCTCTGCCGAAAGGAAGGGGCAATGGATTTGCTGAATAATTGATCCGCATCAGGTAAGACTACTCTTTCACGCAGCGCCTCCTAACTCGTAAATATACATTTTTTACCCCGAATATTATTACCCCAGACTTAAATTAATATGAAACAGACTGAATTACTTTCTCCCGCCGGCACCCTGAAAAATATGCGTTATGCCTTTGCCTATGGTGCAGATGCGGTATATGCGGGCCAGCCCCGCTACAGTTTACGGGTGCG
>QIDK01000254.1 GCA_003228405.1 Gammaproteobacteria bacterium
TTACCATTAGTATCTATCTCAAAATTAGTTAATCTGTGTCCACAATATGACCTTCCGGTCACGGGAAAGGCGGGATTTTAGTGGTTTTCGGAGATAGTAGCAAGCTCTAATTGAGTCTTTTTTTTAAAGCAGATTGTCCGCAAATGCACGCGAATAAACGCGAATAAAATCAAAAGCTTAAATTGTGTAGTGTGCCACAGGCACACAAACCAGAACTTTGCGTTTATTTGCGTTCATTGGCGGACAAAACTGCTTTTGACTTTAAGGGCTACATCCCCATACCAGGCGGCATCTTACCCTGCATCATGCGCATCATTTTCTGCATGCCGCCGCCCTTCATTTTTTTCATCATCTTTTTCATCTGCAGCTGCTGTTTCATCAGCTTATTGACTTCCTGTACCTGCACACCGGCACCGGCGGCAATGCGTTTTTTGCGGGAGCCCTTGATAACATCAGGAAAAGCGCGCTCTTTGGGAGTCATTGATTGAATAATGGCAATCAGACGCTTAATGTCTTTATCATTCACCTTGTCTTTCATGGCTGCCATTTTGCCCCCCATGCCGGGCATTTTATCCAGCAGGCCAGTGAGCCCACCCATATTCATCATTTGTTCCATTTGTGCTTTCAGGTCGTTAAAGTCAAAACCGACGCCTTTTTTGAATTTAGTGGCGAGTTTTTCCGCTTCTTTAACATCCACATTACGCTGAACTTCTTCCACCAGGCTGAGCACATCGCCCATGCCGAGTATTCTGGACGCCAGCCTATCTGGATGAAATGGTTCTAATGCATCGACTTTTTCACCGGCACCCAGAAATTTAATGGGTTTTCCGGTGATTTGACGTATAGACAAAGCCGCACCACCACGGGCATCACCATCTGTTTTGGTGAGTACCACACCGGTCAGTTCCAGTGCTTCATTAAAGGCTTTGGCCGTATTGGCCGCATCCTGGCCGGTCATGCTATCCACCACAAACAGGGTTTCTACCGGGTTCACCGCCTGATGAATTTGCTGAATCTCGGCCATCATTTCTGCATCAATATGCAACCGACCGGCAGTATCCACTAGCAGCACATCCTGAAACTGTTTTTTAGCCGCATCGAGTGCCGCTTTGGCGATATCTACCGGGTTTTGTGCAGCTTCACTGGGAAAGAATGCCGCCCCCACCTGATCTGCCAGGGTCTGCAGCTGTTTAATCGCCGCGGGGCGATAAACGTCACAACTCACCACCATAACTTTCTTTTTATGCCGCTCCTGCAACAATTTGGCTAGTTTGGCAACGGTGGTCGTTTTACCCGCGCCCTGCAGGCCAGCCATTAACACCACCGCCGGAGGCTGTGCCGCCAGATTTAGTTCTTCATTGGCCACTCCCATGGTGGCGACCAGTTCTTCATTGACAATTTTGATGAGCGCCTGGCCGGGTGACAAACTGCTCATCACCTCCTGCCCCACTGCCCGTTGCTTCACCCGGTCTACAAAGTCCCGCACCACGGGTAAGGCTACATCCGCTTCCAGCAGCGCCATACGTACATCCCGCATGGTGTCTTTTATATTTTCTTCGGTAATTCGCCCCTGGCCACGCAGGTTCTTTATGGTTTTGGTAAGGCGTTCGCTAAGGCTATCAAACATGGTTACTTATTTCTGGAGTTTAGAAAAGGGGGATTATATCTGAAAAATGTCATCACCGGCTAATTGACATAATTCATGTTCGCCAGCCACTGCATCGACACATTGCTGGTAGATGTGCTTTTCATCGCCCGGTTTTAAATGCGAGATACCAATTTTTACCTTGTGTTTAAGTTTTTTCAGATCCTGTGCCAGCAGGCTGGGACAATAGTGTCTGGCCAGCTTTGCCAGCTCTATTTCTTCTTCTGCAAAGGCGGCTTCAACAATCATAAAATCCAGCTTTTTATATTCATTCAGCCGCTTCCATAAGCTGTCGTTAGTCGTTGTATCACCACTGTAGGCTAAGACTTTACCTGCAGATTCCACAATAAAGGCCGATGCTGGCACGGTATGGTTCACATTCACCATTTCGATACTACGCTCTCCCAGAGTAATCACATCACCCGGATTCATTTCAATTAGCTTTAACGCGGGGGATTTTTTACTGGGGAGTTCGCTAAAGTCTGGCCACAGCTGCCAGTTAAATATATGTTGTTTTAATATCTTGATGGTTTCGGCTCGTGCATAAACCAGTAATGGCTGCTGCTGCAGGTCTGCAAACAGCGTATCGACAAGCAGTGGTATGCTTAACACATGGTCCATGTGGCTATGACTAATAAAAATATGTTTCAGCTGATGCATTTCCTGTAGCGACAGATCGCCCACACCGGTGCCCGCATCCAGTAGAATATCGTTATCAATCATATAAGACGAAGTACGCAGCCCCTTACTAATGCCGCCACTGCACCCCAGAACGCGCAATTTCATAGGTTTTCCCTGAAGACCATATGTGGTTTTGCCTTTATACTATAATAGATGTGAAAAGGCTAACCCGAAACAAAAAAAATGCTGTAAATTGATGAACTTAAGAGCTCATGCTCCCTGAAAACCACGCTTATAGAGGCGTAACTGCACCTGATTTACAGCCCGGCAGCAATAACGCATGCTCTTACTCTTCACACATATCATCGCTTTACCTTATAATAGGTTTTCGAAATAATTAAAATGAGTCACTATTAATCAATGGATGTAATCACCGGGATTATTGCTTCTGCACTTTATCTGACTTCAACTCTGGCTCTGATTCTGCGCCTTAGAGGCGATGATTTTTTTAACCAGAAACCCGTTGCCTACCTGCTACTACCAGGCTTTGCAGCGGTAATCCTGCACGGCTTTGTTTTATATGGGCAACTGAAAGGCATCAGTGGCTTTCAGTTTGGTTTTTTTGATGCGACATCCTCAGTTTCCATGGTTATCAGTTTACTGGTGCTACTAACGGCGATAAAACGACGTACAGAAATTATAGTGGTGGTGAGCCTGCCCGTTTCAGCCATTGCTTTACTTGTGCAGATCATATCTCCCTCCAGCCATATGCTGCCCTACGACTCACCCCAGGGCCTTAAAATTCACGTGCTGATATCCATTATCGCCTATAGCCTGCTGGGGTTGGCCGCCTGCATGTCAATCGTGTTATCACTGCAAAATCGCATGCTGCACAATCATCACCCGGGTGGCCTGATGAAAAAACTGCCGCCCTTACAGGTGATGGAAAAACTACTCTTTGATTTTATACTTGCAGGTTTTATTGGCCTGACTCTGGCACTGCTCAGCGGCTTTATATTTTTAGAAGATTTATTTGCTCAACACCTGGTACACAAAACCGTACTGAGTATTTTTGCCTGGCTCGTCTTCGCTATCCTGCTCATCGGTCGTTTCACAATTGGCTGGCGAGGACGCAAGGCAATTCGCTGGACACTGAGTGGTTTCATCAGTTTAATGCTGGCCTATTTTGGCAGTAAATTTGTGCTTGAATTTATCGTTCTAACTTAACCGAAATACACATGAATCATATCTCAACCAGCAGCCTGTTTATCACTCTGGGTTTACTTATCTTGTTATCTGGCTTCTTTTCCAGCTCCGAAACCGGGCTGATGTCCCTGAATCGCTATCGTTTAAAACATCAGGCAAAAAAAGGCAGTCGTGGCGCCAGGCTTGCACTGAAATTACTTGATCGGCCCGACCGCTTACTTGGCCTGATTTTACTCGGCAATAATTTTGTAAATATTTTAGCCTCTGCCATAGCGACCATTCTGGCGCTGCGATTATTTGGTGAAGCAGGTATTGCCATTGCTACTGGTTTATTAACATTTGTTATATTGATTTTTGCTGAAGTAGCACCTAAAACTTTAGCCGCACTGCATCCCGAACGTATTGCCTTTCCCGCTGCCTATATTTATACGCCATTATTAAAAGCCATTTACCCGCTGGTATACATAGTCAATTTAATCGCCAATAGCCTGTTAAAAATATTTGGCGTAGACCCGGATAAAAAACAACATGATGGTTTCAGTGTTGAAGAGCTACGCAGCGTTGTAATGGAAACCAGCCAGCTGGTACCACAAAAGCATCAGGACATGTTACTCGGCCTGCTCAATCTTGAACATGCTACCGTGGATGACATTATAGTGCCACGCAATGAAATAACCGCACTGGATTTAAACGAAAGCTGGGATGAAATTATTGATGATTTAACCACCTGCCAGCGCACACGTTTGCCTGTGTACCGTGATGATATCAATAATATTGTCGGCATTATTCATATGCGCCAGGTGATTAATTTATTAACCCGAGATGAATTAACTCTGGAGAATCTGGAAAACCAGATTCGTGAAGCCTATTTTATACCAGAAGGCACCTCACTCTATCAACAGCTGGTTAACTTTCAGAAAAACAAACGCCGCACTGCGTTAACCGTAGATGAATATGGTGATGTGCAGGGGCTGGTAACCCTGGAAGATATACTGGAAGAAATAGTCGGTGAGTTCACCACCGATTCTCCTATAAACAATAGCAATATTATTAAAAATAATGATGGCAGCTACCTGATTTCTGCCAACACTCATATCCGTGAAATTAATCGCAGCTTAAATATTTCCTTGCCCACCAATGGCCCTAAAACACTGAATGGGTTAATTCTGGAATATCTACAGTCAATTCCCACCCCCGGCACCAGTTTGTTAATTGCCCATCACCCAGTTGAAGTGATAAAAACACTGAACAATGCAGTACAGATGGCGCGCTTAATGCCCAGCCTGAAAACAGAGCCAGATGACAAAGAAGGCACGGCAACTATCACCACAGATGAGGAGCTGAAAAATAATAATGGCGAAAACTAAACACCAGTATTTATGCAATAACTGCGGCACAGTACATAATAAATGGGCCGGCCAATGCGGTGACTGTGGCGAATGGAACAGCCTGATTGAAAGTGTATATGAAAAAGAAACCGGCAATGTAAGCTCACGCTTTACCGGTTATGCAGGCAAAGCTGTGGTAACCAGTATGCAGGATATACAACTTCAGGAAGAGCCCCGCACTCCTACCGGCATTACCGAATTAGACCGCGTGTTAGGCGGCGGCCTGGTGCAGGGTTCGGTGGTGCTAATGGGTGGCAACCCTGGCATTGGTAAATCCACGTTATTAACACAAACCCTGGCCACCCTTGGCAAAAACATGAGTGCCCTGTATGTAACCGGAGAAGAATCTCTGCAACAGGTTACCCTGAGAGCACGTCGTTTAAATTTAGGCGATGACAAATTTCAACTGCTTGCAGAAACCTGCGTCGAACGTATTTTGCAACTCGCAAAACAGGCCAGACCACAGGTAATGGTGATTGACTCAATTCAAACTATTTACACAGAATTATTGCAGTCGGCCCCCGGTGCCGTGGCTCAGGTTAGAGAAAGCGCTGCTCAACTGGTGCGCTTTGCCAAACAAACCAACACCGCCCTGTTTTTAGTTGGCCATGTAACCAAAGAAGGCACTCTGGCTGGCCCCCGCGTACTGGAACATATGGTAGACACAGTGCTCTATTTTGAAGGTGACCCAGGTGAACGCTACCGTATGATTCGCGCCATAAAAAATCGTTTTGGCGCGGTGAATGAGCTGGGTTTATTTGTAATGACCGAAAGCGGATTAAAAACCGTAAGCAACCCTTCTGCCATCTTTCTGTCGCGCCACGACACTCCGGTGGCAGGTAGCATGATTACCGTTACCCGTGAAGGTAACCGCCCTTTGCTAGTTGAAGTACAGGCACTGGTTGATGAATCACATCTAGGCAACCCACGGCGGGTGACTTTAGGCCTGGATCAGAACAGGCTCTCGATGCTGCTTGCCGTTTTGCATCGCCATGGGGGCATCCCTATGATAGATCAGGATGTATTTGTTAATATTGTCGGGGGTGTGCGGGTTACCGAAACCGCGGCGGATACCGGCATGTTGCTGTCTATCCTGTCCAGCTTTAGAGACCAGCCCCTGCCACAGAAATTATTTACCTTTGGTGAAATTGGCCTGGCCGGAGAAATTCGCCCGGTACCCAATGGTCAGGAGCGTATTAAGGAAGCCGCCAAACATGGCTTTACCCATGCTGTCATTCCAAAGGGTAATATGCCAAAAGCGCAGGATATACCCGCAGATATGGAAATTATTGCACTGAGCCGGGTAAGTGAGTTGCTGGATATATAATCCCTTAAACTAATGCCCTGCATTACCGGTCACAGCACTGGGATCCACCTCATACAGAGCCGGTAATGAGTGAGCTATGCCCTTATGGCAGTCTATACAGGTTTCACCTTCGGTAAGCCCCTTATCGTGCGCTGCAACCGCACGACGTTGTTGCTCGGCAAAATCCATTGATTCGAAGTTATGACAGTTACGGCATTCCCGTGAGTCGGTTTTCTTCATAGATCGCCACACATTCTGCGCCAGCTGTAACCGTTTTTCTTCAAACTTCTCCGGCGTATCAATCGTGCCCAGTGCTTTATGAAACAACTCGTTACTTGCCTGTATTTTACGTATCATTTTATGTATCCAGGGTTTAGGAACATGGCAGTCGGGGCACGTTGCTCTCACCCCTGTGCGGTTTGCATAGTGGATAGTTTCTTTGTATTCCTGATACACATTATCTTTCATTTCATGACAACTGATACAAAAGGTTTCTGTATTCGTTGCTTCCATAGCAGTATTGAATCCACCCCAGAAAATAATACCCGCTATAAAACCCGCAATTAACAGACTTCCTAGTGTTGCTTTGCCAGGGCTTCTCAATTTTTTAATCAATGATTTTATACTCATTGTTATACCCTTTACTCTAATGGATTACCTTAATTGGATGAAACGAATTTTCTACCAACGGCTTTGCACTAACCTGAGGAACATGACATAGATTACAGAAATATCGTCTTGGTGCCACATTAGACATGGCTTCACCATCACGTCCGGTAAAATGGGTTTGCGATATTTTTGTGGCACCTGATCTCTGATAATTTGCCCAGCTATGACAGGTTAGACATTTATTAAACTTCATATTAATTTTATAGCCTTTGACTTTATGCGGAATCAAAGGTGGTTGCTGCACATATTCACGTAATATAGGTGCCTGATCACTTATATTGCGTTTAATAACAACCTGATTTGACGGCATCTCAATAGCTGATGCCCCGCGTAATGAAGTCACTTCTACTGCTAATGAAGTAGATGATATGAACACCGATGATGCCAACAGTATTAAGCCTGCTAAAATGAAATTTCTCATAAGTAAACCTCGTGTTTTGAAGCTATAAAATTTGCAGCAAAAAATTCATGCTTTCTCAATTTTAATTGCACACTTCTTGTAATCAGTTTCTTTTGACAGGGGATCGGTGGCATCCAGCGTAACCTTATTAATCAATCGACCCGCATCAAACCAGGGAACAAATACCAGCCCTCTGGGGGGTCTATTCCGACCTCGGGTTTCTACCTGACATTCAATTTCACCACGTCGAGAAATGATTTTTGCAGTCAGGCCTCGGCGTAAACCACGTGCTTTAGCATCGTCCGGATGCATATATACAACCGCATCAGGAAATGCACGATACAGCTCAGGTACACGACGGGTCATAGTGCCCGAGTGCCAGTGCTCCAGTACACGCCCCGTTGATAACCATAAATCATATTCCTCATCCGGGCTTTCTGCCGGTGGCTCATAAGGTGCGGTAATAATATTAGCTTTACCATCTTTCTTGCCGTAGAAATTAAAGCCCTCACCCTTTTTGACATAAGGGTCATAACCTTCCGCAAAACGCCATAGAGTTTCTTTACCATTTATTACTGGCCACCTTAAACCGCGCACTTGATGGTATGTATCAAAGTCTGCCTGTTCATGGCCTTTCTTTGGGCCTTCTCGCTGAAAGCGGCGATACTCTTCGAACAGACCTTTTTGTACATAAAAACCAAAATCCTCCATTTCATCATTCGGGTAGCTATTACCTCTGTCATCTGTGATGGTTTGCTTTTTAAACTGATTTATATAATCATTTTCAAATAACACACTGTACAAAGATTTGCCTTTATATTGTGGCGATTTTGCTAATAAATCTTCTGTCCATACATCTTCCATTTTGAAACGTTTGGAAAACTCCATTAACTGCCACAAATCAGATTTAGATTCACCCGGTGCACTTACCTGCTGACGCCAGAACTGAGTACGGCGTTCTGCATTACCATATGCACCTTCTTTTTCTACCCACATTGCGGTAGGTAAAATCAAATCAGCCGACACTGTGGTAATGGTTGGGTAGGGATCTGAAACCACAATAAAGTTATCAGGGTTACGATAGCCCGGCAGCGTTTCTTCATTTAGATTTGCCGCCGCCTGCATATTGTTATTACACATGACCCAGTAAGCATTTAACTTACCGTCTTTCAGCATTCGATTTTGTAATACCGCGTGGTAACCCGGCTTACCTGGAATTGTGCCTTCTGGTAATTTCCATATTTTTTCAGCCAGATCACGGTGAGATTTTTTCTTAACCACGTAATCTGCCGGTAGCCGATGAGAGAAAGTTCCTACCTCGCGTGCCGTGCCACAGGCAGAAGGCTGACCGGTTAATGAAAATGGACTATTACCCGGTTGTGAAATTTTGCCGGTTAACAGATGTATGTTGTAAATTAGACCGTTAGCCCATACGCCACGAGTATGCTGATTGAAACCCATGGTCCATAGAGAGGTAATTTTCTTTTCTGGATCTGCATAAAGTTTGGCCAGACGTAATAAATTCTTTTTGGGCACAGTAGATAGTTCATGTGCTTTTTCGAGTGTGTATTTCTCAACACTCTTAGCATATTCTTCAAAAGAAATACTACTTAGCTTGCCCCCCTTGCCTGTTTTCTTTTTCTCCAGTTCATGCTCAGGGCGCAAACCGTAACCGATATCAGTGGGTGTTTTCTTAAAGTTAACGTGCTTATTTAAAAAGCTCTGATCATAGGCTTTATTTTGAATAATGTAGTTAGCGATATAATTCAAAATCACCAGATCGGTTTGCGGTGTAAACACCATTCCGTTATCTGCCAGATCAAAGCAGCGATTTTTGAATGTTGACAGCACATGCACCTCGCTGTCTTTTTTAGTCAGCCGTGTATCGGCAATACGCGTCCATAAAACAGGATGCATTTCTGCCATATTAGAACCCCACAGCACAAAGGCATCCGCATGTTCTAAATCATCATAACAACCCATGGGTTCATCTGAACCAAAACCTCGGATAAACGCACCTACGGCCGACGCCATACAATGGCGTGCATTAGGGTCAATATGGTTAGAACGAAACCCGGCTTTCATTAATTTAGATGCAGCATAGCCTTCAAAAATAGTCCACTGACCTGAGCCAAACATTCCCACGGTTGATATTAACTGATCTGCAGACTTACCTTTATTAGCGGCCATATCTTTTTTTATGGCTGCCTTCCATTTAAGCGCCATAATATCAAAGGCTTCATCCCAGCTTACTTCAGTGAACTCACCCTGTTTATCATAAACACCATCAGTTTTACGCAACAATGGTTTTGTTAAACGGTCTTCGCCATACATTATTTTTGTAAGAAAATAGCCTTTAATACAGTTAAGACCCCGATTAACCGGTGATTCTGGATCACCCTGGGTGGCAACAATTTTTCCATTCTGAGTGCCGATTAATACAGAACAACCCGTTCCACAAAAACGACAGGGAGCTTAATCCCATCGAATTTTATCTGTAGAGGCCGCCAGTGTTGTTTTAATGCCGGGTATGGTTATACCAGCTGCTGTAGCCGTTGCTGCTATCGCATTATTTTTTACAAAATCACGCCGTGTCATTTTCATGCTGACATCCTCTTTTCGCTATTGTTTAATTCACCGGGTTTTCAATTCAATTATTTCATTTTCATCAAAATCATCATCACTAAACTGGTAAATAACTGAAGCAGACAACACATCACTAATATCATAAAAATTCATAATGCGCTCTGCTACTGTTTTACGACATTCATCTTCTACGGTTACTATTATTCGCCCATCTGCAGATTTTGCATGCACTTCAACACCCGCCTGAAGCTGTAACTGCTGATTAACAGAATTTACCTTATCCTGCTGCACATGTATTAATACACTACAAAGATTGTATTCACTCATAGCTAGTCACCACCTGTTTTCTAATCGTTTTTTTCTGAATTTTTATTGCATGTGCAGGACACACATGAACACATTCACCACAGCCATTACAGACCGTGGTATTTATATTTATCTGGCTAACACCAGCAACTGTCAGCTTGAATTTTATGGCTTCGGTTTCACACACTTCACCACAGGAACGGCAGATAATCCCTCTGCTAGCAAAGCAATTATTGCTTATATCAGCAACTTGTTGCCAGCAGGGATCTATTTCTAAACTAAGGGATTTTTCAGGGCAGGCACTTACACAGGCTTCACAAAAATCACAGCCCTGTCGTAGAAAGCTCATTTCAGGATAGCCACCCACACCTTTTACAATTAGATGAGATGGGCATGCTCGTGCACAGTCAAAACATTGACTACAGATTTCCGCAAAAAGAACTTCATCAATTGACCAGGGCGGTCTAATTGTTAGTTGGCCAAACTGTCCCCGTATGAACTGTTTACGATTGATTGTCCGGGTTTCCAATATGCCTCACTTTATATATTTATATGGTCTGAGAATTTGGTCACATCTTTTCTATACACGAGTAAAACACATTAGCTCTGTTTAATATTGATGCAAATCAATTAGAATACGGTGAATTTAGAACTGACTTATATATGTAGAATAGAAACAGGCTTTATGCAAGCCTGCTATATGAATGAAATGTAAAAAATGATGATTATTTAGGCTGGGGCAGCTGTTGTGGCTACCCTTTAGTTGATGGTGCGCGGCTACTCACATAGCCGTGCACTGTGTACACAGATACTTAACTATTTAACCTGGTTGATAATCAGGCTTATTTTTTCCTGTGATTTAACATTTACAGGGGAAGCTTCCGCAAATAAATCCCCCGGCTGAGTACCCGGCCGCCCGGATTTACTAATCACGGCAACTATCCTAACCTGCTCAAAATTCGACAACTTCATCTGCGGCATCATCGCCATCGCATCATTTAAGCTTACGGTTAACGGCAGCGCACTCACCGTTTTCTTAATTGCGGCTAATGGCATGGGCGGGCCCTGCAGGGCTTTTGCGAAGATAAACAGGGTATCATCTGCTGTGACCTTATCTCTGAGAGCCGGGTCAAGCTCAACGCTGACCTTAATTTCAACGCCTGTCTCGACTAGCTTTTTCTCTGTCACTGGCTTTTCTATGGCGGGCAGCGCCTGCTGAAGAGCTGCAATCTCATTTGCATTGAAATGACTTTCGGCTTCTTGAATTAACTGCTCCAGCTGTTCCTTTGACTGTGTATCCTCAGTGATTTTCGGGCGCAGTTTATACCAGTAAGCCAGTGCCCCTGAGTAATTTTTCTGCTGATGTTCAAAGGTACCCGCCATCCATAATAGCATTGGATTATCGGGTATCATCAGTATCACTTTTTCAATAACCGGCCTGGCCGAGCCGATAAGACTCCCGTCTTCCGTCATTGCCAGCGCATCAACATAGCGCAGCAATAATTCTGGTTCATCACCAACCAGTTCAATTGTTTTCTCATATGCAGCCACCGCTTTCTGATACTGGTGCATAGACATATAGGTTTTCGCCAGCATAAACCAGCCATCAGGATTTTCAGGCTGCTCCGCCAGGCGTTGTTCCAGCATCGCCACCGCTTCTTCAATGCTCATTTTCGGACGGTTTTTATCCCCGGGTATAACCGTAGATTCAACCAGTTTACCGGTGGCCGCATTAAAATCACCCAGCTGAGAGTAAATACCCGCTGCTAACAGGGGCACAGTTATAGCTAAAGTAATCGGCATTAATCTGTTTTTTTCTTTAACTGCCTGTTCTGTTTTTTGCGGTACTGCAGACAAATCAAGTGCTAAGGTTGATTCAAGTTCATCGTGCAACTGTTGATAGGTTTGCTGATTTATTTCACCGGCTTCTAACTGCTGCTTTATTTCTTTTAATCGATCTTTTGCTATAGCAACATTTAAGTCATCATATTCATCAGAAAATGGATGATTTTTTTTGAGTAAGGCTGGTACTATAAAAACGACGGCAATTAACGTTAGAATAACTGCACTTGTAATAAAAATGATCATAAAACTCTCTAAATATTATTTGATTTTTCACCGCAGAAGACGCAGAGCTTAAATATTTCTGACTTGTTTATTCATCTAATAATGAATGTGCTTTTTTCTGTAGTTTCTTATCAACAACTACATCGATTTCTTTTTTTTGTCGACGCATATATGAAAACACCACCAGTGCAGCTACTGCAAAAAATATCAGCGGCCCAAACCAGAGCAAATATGTTGTTGACGTAACCGGTGGCCGGTACATTACAAAATCGCCATACCGTGTCACCATAAATTTTACGACTTCTTCCTTACTGCTTCCTTCGCTAAGTTTTTTGTAAACCAGCAAGCGCATATCCTGCGCAAGCTCTGCATTAGAATCAGCCAGGTTCTGATTTTGACAAACCAGACAACGCAACTCCTGCACCAGCACATTATAATCTGCTTCCATTTGTGGTGTAGCGAAGTCATGGGTTTCGAATCTTGCCTGCGCAGTTGAAAGCAGCAAAAAAAGAGACACAATTAAAATTTTTAAAATAATCATAATCTACCGTAGATCAGGGTAACGAAGGGCCCCAACAGAGTGAATCAATAAAAGCGAAGTTGTCGGGGTTCCTTCGTTACCCCAGGCTACTTAATAAAGTATTTCTTAAACTTCTTTTCCCACACGGCCGGAGACATACCACCCGCATGTTTCTCTACAACAATTCCCTGCGCATTAATTAAAAAAGTTTCCGGTGCACCGTATACACCCCATTCAATTGCTACAGAGCTATCCGGGTCAAAACCAATTTTTATAAAGGGGTTTCCCATTTTATTTAACATCGCCATTGCATCCACTCGCTCATCGCGCCAGTTAAGACCAACAATGGGTATACCCGCACGGCTTAATTCCATTAAATATTTATGCTCCCGCCAGCACTCAGGACACCAGGTTCCCCATACATTAAATAGCCAGACTTTACCCTGCATATCTGCAGTTTTAACTATTTCAGATACGTCATATAAGTCAGGCACATTTATTGTTGGTGCAGCTCGACCAATAAACTCTGTTGGAATATCACGCGGGTTGTATTCACCTTTATTGGTTAAATACAGCATATAGGCAAAGCCACCTATCAGGATAAAAAAGCCGATTAAAATAATATATCGAGCCATTATGCAGCACCTGCAGTGGCCGTTTGTGATCGTGATACATCATCGGCTGTGTTTACTGATTTTCGATAACGTTTATCCGTTGCCGCCAGTAAGCCTCCAAATGCCATAATTAATGCGCCTAACCAGATCCAGCGAATGAAAGGTTTATGATATAAGCGCACACTCCAGGCCCCTTTTCCATCCAGGTCTTCACCTAATGACACATATAAATCACGCCAGAACCCGGCATCTATACCCGCTTCGGTCATCGGCATTCCTCCCGCATTATACAACCGCTTTTGCGAATGCAGACGACCAATTTTATCACCCTGATATAGTGTGGTAAACCAGCCTTCTGCAGCTTTATAATTTGGCCCGGTTGCACTTTGTACGCCTTCAAAAATAAATTCATATTCACCGATAGAATAAGATTGTCCTTTGACCAGGCGTACATCTTTTTCTGTGCTGTACAGTGTGGTTAATGTAATGCCCACTACAAACATCGCCACACCCATATGTGCGAAGGTCATGCCATAAAAACCACGGGGAGTGTTAAGCAATGCCTGCCATTTATTCTGCTTACCTGAAACCCGATCGACAATACCCTGTGCACTGGTCATGGTTATCCACAGGGCTAGCATAACTGCAACCACCGCTCCCCATTTAACGTCATCTAATAATGCATAGGGAATGGCGGCACCCAGCACCACACTTACTACAAATGGAATTAATAGTTTTTTACCCATTCGCTCAAGGCTATCCTGTTTCCAGCGGGCTAATGCAGCCACCCCCAGAAGCAAGGCAATGGGAATGGTTAAGGGCACAAACAGGGCATTAAAATACGGTGGGCCGACAGAAATTTTTCCTGCACCCAGAGCATCTAAAGCCAGGGGATAGAGCGTGCCTAAAAGAACCGAAGACGCGGTAACAACTAATAAAATATTATTAATTAACAGGCCCCCTTCACGGGATAGCATATTGAGCTTTACTGCACTGCGAATTTGCGGGGCTCGCCAGGTGTAAAGCAAAAGTGAGCCGCCCACAACCACGGCGAGGAAAATTAAAATAAAGGTTCCCCGTTCAGGATCATTAGCGAAGGCATGCACCGACGTTAACACACCTGAACGCACTAAAAATGTGCCCAGTAAACTGAGTGAAAATGCAAAGATAGCCAGTAACACTGTCCAGGCTTTAAACACACCGCGTTTTTCAGTTGCTGCTAATGAGTGTATTAATGCGGTGCCCACAAGCCAGGGCATAAAGGAGGCATTTTCTACCGGGTCCCAAAACCACCAGCCGCCCCAACCAAGTTCGTAATATGCCCACCAGCTTCCCAGTGCTATACCCACGGTTAAAAACACCCAGGCAATATTTGTCCAGGGGCGTGACCATTTAGCCCATGCAGAATCCAGTCTGCCTCCGAGCATGGCGGCGATGGCAAAGGCGAAGGCCACGGAGAACCCCACATAGCCCATATACAACATGGGTGGGTGAATAATTAAACCAAAATCCTGCAGTAACGGATTTAAACTGCGGCCTTCCACGGGTATTGGAAACATGCGATCAAACGGGTTGGAGGTAAGCAATAAAAACAGTAAAAAACCGACACTCACCAGCCCCATAACCGCAATCACCCGGCCACGCATAATAAGGGGCATGGCGCGACTAAAAAGCGCCACTGCGGCTGTCCACATTGCTAAAAACATGGTCCACAATAGCAGCGAACCTTCATGACCACCCCACACAGATGATATTTTATAGATGATGGGTAATTCAGTATTAGACTGACGTGCGGCATAGCCTACGGAAAAATCATCCACTAAAAAGGCGTAGGTCAGACTGATAAAACTGATAATAATAAACAGAGTCTGGCCGAGAGCTGCAGGGGCGGCAACTTCAACCCAGCTGGAGATTTTTTTCTGAGCACCTATCAATGGCACTATTCCCTGAATGAGAGCCAGGCAAAGCGCGAGTATTAATGCGAAGTGTCCAATTTCCGGGATCATTTAGACTCTCCTACCGGTACATTTTCAGGATGTTTCATAGCCTCAGTGTCGCCTTCTTTCCATTTACCGGATTTTTTTAAAGCATCTGCAACTTCAGGCGGCATATAATTTTCATCGTGCTTGGCCAGTACTTCATCCGCCACAAAAACATTATTTTTTAAGCTACCGGTGGCAACTATGCCCTGACCTTCGCGAAATAAATCAGGAAGAATGCCTACATATATAACAGGGAAATTTTTCGCACCGTCGGTTAAATCAAATTCAATTTTTAAACTATCGGTATGTCGTTTAACGCTGCCGGTAACGACCAGGCCACCAATACGAAAACTGCGTTCAGCAGGTGCCTTGCCTTCGCGAATTTCTGAAGGGCTATAAAAATGATTAATATTTTCATTCAGAGCCATCATTATCAGGCCAATAAATACACCCACTCCGGCGACTAACATGGCAACAAACAGCATTCGTTTCTGGCGTGCGGTCATACTATAAACTCTCTACTTTAAATTTAATATCACTCTCCCCTCTTTAAAAGAGGGGCTGGGAGAAGTAAATATCCACGCTCTAAGGACGTGGTTTAAACATTTAATAAAAACCAGTGAAGCTCTGATTAAGTCATTCTGACTTAATCAGAGCTTCACTAACATCAATACTTCACAGTTTTGTTATAATTTAAATCTGTTCATATTATTCAACCCCATTTTACCAGGGGAATGAGTCTTCTATTCTGTATTTTCCTGGCGTTGTCTTTGCTGCTGGCGATACTTTATTTTCAATTCTTTAATAATACTTTTTCTGGCAAAAATCGGGCTGATGAATACCCAGCCAAGCAATACCGCCGTCAGTCCGTAAGATGACCAGACATATAAAGCATAACCGCCCATATTAAAAAATTCACTAACGCTCATTGTCTACTATCTCCTTTACCCAGCGACTATTTTGCTCCCGCCGAAGAATTTCTCCCCTGGCGCGCATTAAGACAGATGCAGCGTAATAAAGTTTGAAAGATAGCGCCATTAATAACAGGGGTATCAGCATGGAAATATGAATTGATGGCTTGTCTATCTTAGTCACCGTCGCCCCCTGGTGCAGGGTGCTCCACCATTCCACAGAATAATGAATAATCGGAATATTCACCACTCCCACTATGGCCAGCACGGCACCGGCACGGGCCGCATTTCGGGGATCTTCAATAGATGCCTGCAGAGCTATAAAACCCAGGTATAAAAACAGCAGAATCAGTTCAGACGTTAAGCGCGCATCCCATACCCACCAGGTACCCCACATGGGCTTACCCCAGAGTGAACCGGTGACCAGCGCGATAAGGGTGAAGGCAGCGCCAATCGGGGCGCTTACACTGGCCATTAAATGTGCGGTTTTAATTCGCCAGATTAAGCCAACCCCACCGGATACCGCCATAATGATATAGATAAACATAGACATCCAGGCCGCGGGCACATGCACAAACATAATGCGGTAGCTTTCGCCCTGCTGGTAATCGGCGGGGGCTTCAATCAAACCATAATACAGGCCTGCGATCAGGGTTAAGGCAAAGCCCCATACAAACCAGGGAATCATTTTGCCTGACATGGTGTAAAAGTTTTTCGGCGACGAAAATTTATGGACGATTGCAGGTAGTTTCATAATTCTTTAATAATAAATATTTGTTTGTAAAACGCATTTTTTCGCAAATGAACGCGAATGAACGCAAATTTTTGTTTGTGTGCCCGTTTTGTACAGGCCAGGCAAGCCCCTTAAATTAGATGAACGGCATGCTGTCAGGGCACACTTCATCTCATTAAATGCTGTTGATTTTATTTGCGCGCATTCGCGTTCATTTGCGGACAACACTGCTTTTGCTTTATTCAACACTAATCTTCAACGCCGTAGCCGTAGCCAGTGGTGCCAGCGTAATCGACAACACCAGTATCGCCCCTAAAAAGTACAGCTGACCCTTTATCGCCAGCCCCGCCATACTCGCATCCACCGCATTGGCAGAAAATATCAAAACAGGAATATACAGGGGAAGCACTAACAAAGACAGCAACATGCCGCCACGGTTCAATCCTAATGTCAGCGCCATGCCTATGGCACCCACCAGACTTAATATGGGGGTACCTAATAAAAGGGTTAACATGAGAGTAGAAATAGCATCGCCCGGCAGGTACATCAGCATGCCCAGCAGGGGTGCCAGCAAAATAATCGGCAGGCCGGTGACCAGCCAGTGGCTAATAATTTTAGCCAGCACCAGCACCGCATTAGAGTGGGGGCTGAGCATCATCTGCTCCAGAGTGCCATCATCATAGTCGGCCTTAAACAGGGTATCTAATGACAACATGGCGGCTAATAATGCGGCCACCCAGATAACCCCGGGGGCCATGGTCTGCAACAGGGTTTTTTCAGGCGATGTCCCCAATGGGAACAGGGTCACCACAATCACAAAAAACAACAGGGGGTTTAATAGCTCATTTCTGTGCCGGTAGGAAAGCATTAAATCCCGCTTAATGAGCGCCATAAATGCGCCAGCAGTCGATGGAATATAAGCCGTCATGCAAGCGACTCCAGCTGGGTTTTCGGTAAGATCAAGCGTCGCTGCTCACCCGCCTCTAATGTTACCGGCTGATGCGACGTAATCACCAGCATGCCACCATTATTAATATGCAGGGTAAATAATGCCTCTAACATAGCCACCGCCGCCACATCCAGCGAGGTATAGGGCTCATCTAAAATCCAGCACCTGGCCCGTGTTAAAAACAGCTGAGCCAGTGCCACACGGCGCTTTTGACCGGCGGATAACTGGGCGCAGGGAATATCTTCAAAACCATACAGCCCCACCTGATACAGAGCATCTTCGATTACCGAATTAGAGCTGGCATTCTCTGATTTACTGCCATTTAAAGACCTCGCCATACACAGGTTTTCGACCGGTGTTAATTCAAACTTAATACCAGCACGGTGGCCAATAAACAGCAGGTTTTCAAAATAACCCGACTCAGCATGGTGAATTTTCTGCCCACCCCATAACACCTCACCCTCGAGCGGCTGGGCTAAACCGGACATAATCCGCAGCAGGCTGGTTTTACCACTGCCATTCTTACCCTCCACCCGCAGCACCTGCCCCGGGCACAGTTCAAACTCAAGATCTGTAAACAGATCTCGATAACCTCGGGTGCAACTGATAGATTTAAGGTATAAACCGGCGCTATCGTCGGCCATAAATGGGGTTCCTGCCTGTTTAGGAGGTAATTAACGGCAGGTAATTTTACATGGATTAGTTTATTAAGACCATTAATTTAAGTTTCTACACCCCTAATCGAATTAGAGGAAAGTTATGTAACTAATTCAGCTTTTTAGACCTTAAAAACCTTTTTTTCTTCTATACTCAACAGGGAAGCCAACCACCAAACAAATGGATATAATGCGACCTTCTGCCCTTTTACTTCTTTTCTGCCTGCTGACAACCTCATTAACTCATGCCAGGCCAGAGGCGTTTGATAGTAAGCAGCTGCAATCACTGTTCGAAAGCTATAAACGCGGGCAGGCCTACAACTACGCCAGGCAATACCAGTTTGAAATGGAAGGTGACCCTTATTTTGATTATTTTTTCGGGGTTTCCGCAATTGACACCGGCCATGCCAGTGAAGGCGTATTTGCGCTGGAACGGGTACTACTGGTATTCCCCAATGATCAGGTTGCCCGGCTGGAGCTGGCCCGTGGCTACTTTAATCTGCAGGAATATGCACTCGCCAGAGAATCCTTTGAAGCCGTGCTGGAACACGAGCCACCGGCTCAGGTCAGGGATACAGCAGAAGCCTATCTGGATAAAATTCGCGTCAGTGAATCCCGCTATCGGCCAACCCACAGTGGCTTTATAGAAATGTCTTTAGGCAATGATGACAATGCCAATGTTGGCATAGATCAAAATTCAAGCCTGCAGTTGCCCACATTTCTAGGCCCGGAGAGCTTCGGCCAGGATGATAACTTTACCTCTCTGGCAGGGGCCTGGACCTATGTCCACCCGTTTAGCCCCGGCTGGTTATTTGAATCGACCTTATCCGGCGATTTTCGTAAAAATCAGACACTGGACCAATATGACACAGCCACCGGCACTTTACAGCTCGGGGTCACCCATATACAGGCCGCCAGCAAATACAAAGCGGAAATGATCAGCCAGCAGTTTAATTTAGACGGCGATCAGTACCGCTCACTGAACGGTGTTAATTTAAACTGGCAATACACACTTTCACAGCAATCGAGTTTTAACAGCTCACTGCAATATGCACAGTTAGACTACCCTGACCTGCCGATTAAAAATTCTGCATTAACAACCCTGGGAGTCAATTTCACTCAGGCCTTTAGCGTATGGTTACAGCCCATACTATTTACAACTGTCAGCCTGGGCACTGAAGCTGCTGAAGATGATACTAATCCTGCAACACAATCTGAAACCGAACGGGATATCTACAGCCTGCGAATCGGCCTGGTATTAAGCTTTACCAATACACTGGCATTACAAACCGCCGTAGGCACACAGAATAGCTCCTATGCAGCCGCCGCCGCATTACAGCCGGATGTCATACGTGAAGATGATTACTCCTCGGCCGATGTCGGGCTGTTATGGGCATTTTCACGCAAATGGCGACTGGATACCCGTTATAGCTATAGCGAAAATGACTCAAGTTATGACCTGCGTGACTATAAACGCAACATTATTGATATGACTATAAATTACACATTTTAAAAAACCAATCTGTAAGTGCTCCTTCAGGCGCACCTGCAATGACAAGACTTAGGGACATTGTTGATATCTGGAGATATATTATGTACAAGACAACTCATATAAAATATATATTAGGCCTGCTATTACTCAATAGCATTTTTATAACAGGCCTGTCCGCAGAAATTTTAAATGCCACTCACTGGGTGATAAAGCCCGGTGACTCCCTCTATAAAATAGCCAGAGACATTTTTCCTGGCGATACAAAACAACAGGCATTGCTGCGCAAACAACTGGTTGAGCAAAACCCCGTTATCTTTAAAAACGGTGCCAACAATATTTCAGTAGGTGATCAACTAAAACTACCGGATTTTGCCATTAAACAGCAACAACCCGCCGCCATAGTAGAAATAGCACCAGAACCGGAAATTCCCGAAGTTATCACCTCTGAACCCGCGCTGATATCGGTAGCAGATACTAAAAACAAAGCGTCGACTAATCCGGTGCCATTATCAACACCCGATAGCGAAGATATTATTGGTAAGGTTGTCATTAATATAGGCAGCCTGTCTGCAAAAAATCGGGGTGCCACACGTGAACTTAAACGTCGCTCAAATATTTATCGCGGCGACACCATTTCTACCGGTGGCCGCAGCCACACTCAAATTCGCTTAAAAGATGGCGCTTTGCTATCTCTCAGGCCCTATACAGATATCAGAATAGCCGAATATCGTTATAACGGGCAGCAGGATGGCAGTGAAAGAAGTTTCTTTGAATTATTAAAAGGTGGCTTTCGCACCATTACCGGCGCCATAGGCCATAAAAACAAACAGAACTACCGGGTTAAAACCAGTGTGGCCACCATTGGTATTAGAGGCACCCATTATTCACTGGTTTTATGTCAGCAGCAAAGTTGCAGCGGCGAAGACACAGGCGAGGTTGAAGATGGCCTGTATGGCGGTGTAGCCGATGGCAGTATTGTTATTGAAAATGAAAGCGGAATTCATCGTTTTAGTAATGATCAGTTCTTTAAACTCACATCAGCAACAACGGCGCCGGTGGAATTTTTATACCCGCCCGCTATTTTAAAACATGGCTCGGCTAAACTCGCCGATGCAGGCAAAGCCACTCAACAGCAGGCTGAAAATAACGCCAGCCAGCGCGTTAAGTCACAACCCCGGCGTTTGCCGGTTATTTTTGAGCCCAACCAGCCTGACTTTGGACAACGCCCGAAAATTCCTGTGAAAGATTTAAACGCTCCACCTATCGCAGAATTTCAACCGGAAACAGCACCCGATGGCGCGGGCATGCTAGTTGGCTTCAATCAGCTGGACACCACCGGCACTATAGGCGGCGGCGCGGGCTCTATAACTGTTTCGCCTGGCAATAACAATCAGATATTTTTAAGCCCAAACCGACAGCCCATTGCCGCCGGAGGGTCTTTAACTGACACTGCAACCGGCACAATTACTCAATATGAATTTGTCATAGCAACACCCAATGGCACACCCGCCACTCTGGTTCCCTCCAGTGTTGGTGGCAGTGCGGCATTAGGCGTGAACTGGGGTCGCTGGAATGGTGATTTCGCGGTGCTTGAAAATGGTACTCGCCTGAATACGAAAGATGATTTTCATTTTATCTATAGTGAAAATATTACATCACCTTCTCAGCTAGCTAATTTAGGCGGAATTAAAGGTGCTTCCACTGTATACACTTCTGTGGCAGGAACTAACCCGACCGATGCCGTGGGAAATGTGGGTACAACCTTTGCCTCGGTTTATATGAGTGTCGATTTCATAACCCAGGAAATGACATATTATGACGTTAGTGCATCGGTTATGACACCCGCAGGCAGCGTCACCTATCAGGCATTCACTACTAACCCCGAGCCGCTTCTAAACCTGGAAAACGGCTTTAGTCTTACCGGCACAGCCTGCGCTTCAGGCGCGTGTGCTGGTGATGCCAGTGTGCTGTTTGTTGGGCCTGAAGCTAACGGGGCCATCACCTCATATCAGATTAATGACTTAAACGGATCGTCTGGCGTCACCGGTACTGCCTTACTCACTGACGGGCAACTCCCGTTTTAACACAATTACCCTTGGATAGCTGGCATCGCTGACAGGATTCTGGCTATCCGGGTTATTTCAGAATAGTAATTCAGTGGTAATTCATATATTCTTTGCGCCCCTGAAGCACATTAGTATATAGATATGCCAACCATAGCCGACTTTAGCAAATCCGAAACCTGGACGATCGAAAGCACCCTCAAAGAGCGCTGGGGTAAAGACAATGAAATTGAGCTGCAATTTGCAGACACAGATATCCGCTTACATATGGGCGATAAAGACACTACTGAGTGCCCGGCTGTAATTTGGCAGCATGAAGGCTGTAACTTCGTTATTTTCAAAACCGGCATACAGAACTATCGCTGCCAGTTTTTCTACAAAGGTTACCAGCAATATGGCACCGGTGTGCATGAGTATGATGATATTGGCGACTGTATTATTTCCCTGCTGCAGGTGCAATCGGACCAGCACCGTGAGAACCAGTTAGAAGAAGAAAACAGTGATGGCAGCCTGCCACGGGGTACTCAGGTAAAATAACCCTCTCAATCCCGCTAAAATCTCTTACCATAGAGGCGCAAAGCACAGAGAAAACAGTTGTTTTTGTAAGGGAATCTGAAAAATAGCACCTGTAGGAGTCAGCTTTAGCTGGCGATAATAATTGCGATGCGAAGCGAGCCATTAAGCTTAACGACTCGCTTCGCATTGCAGGGCAACAATTAAAATATTCTAATTTAATTGTTCCATTATATGCGATTTTCAAGCCTCAGCTGATAACCAACACTAGGGGGAGCATAAGTAAGCTTAATTTGTACCTCGCCCCTGCTTGAGTCATTATCTTTTCCCAAAATTTATAAGGTTTCTGGATATCCACTGATATCTGAAAATGATGACAGAATAATTAATGAGGAAAACGAATGAGCGCTAAAAACGCATTTTACGCACAATCAGGTGGTGTAACCGCAGTTATCAATGCTTCAGCCTGTGGCGTTATAGAGACTGCTCGCAAGCACTCTGACAAAATTGCTAATGTTTATGCCGGCCGTAACGGTATTATTGGCGCCCTGGAAGAAGATTTAATTGATACAAATCTTGAATCTGCGGACGATATCGCTGCGCTAAAAAATACACCCTCTGGTGGTTTTGGCTCCTGCCGTTTTAAACTAAAAAGCCTTGAAGATAACAAAGCTGAATACGAACGTTTAATCGAAGTATTTAAAGCCCACAATATTGGTTACTTCTTCTATAACGGTGGTGGCGACTCTGCTGACACCTGTTTCAAAATATCTCAGCTGTCTGAAAAAATGGGTTACCCGGTGCAGGCGATTCACGTGCCTAAAACGGTTGATAACGACCTGCCAATTACCGATAACTGCCCTGGCTTCGGCTCAGTGGCCAAATACATTGCGGTATCTGCATTAGAAGCCTCCTTCGATGTTCGTTCTATGGCAAAAACCTCAACTAAAATTTTCGTTTTAGAAGTGATGGGTCGTCATGCGGGCTGGATTGCAGCGGCAGGCGGTTTAATTGAAGACGAAGGTATTCCCGTTGTCATTTTATTCCCTGAAATTGAATTTAACCAGGACAAGTTCATGGCACAGGTCGATGCAAAAGTAAAAGAATACGGCTTCTGCACCATCGTTGTGTCAGAAGGCACACACTGGCCGGATGGAAAGTTCCTGGCAGAACAGGGCACTCGCGATTCATTTGGTCACGCCCAGTTAGGTGGCGCAGCACCGGTTGTGGCTAACATGATTAAAGACGCCCTGGGTTATAAGTTCCACTGGGCGGTTGCAGATTATCTGCAACGTGCTGCACGTCATCTGGCTTCTGAGTCTGATGTTGAGCAGGCTTACGCATTAGGCCAGAAAGCGGTTGAGTTTGCCTTAGAAGGTCATAACTCAATTATGCCAACAGTAGATCGCATTTCAAACGACCCTTACAAATGGAAAATTGGTCAGGCACCTTTATCTGAAGTGGCTAACGTTGAAAAAATGATGCCAATGGATTATATCACCGACGATGGCTTCGGCATTACTCAGGCCTGTAAAGATTATCTTTACCCGCTGATTAAGGGCGAAGCTTATCCAACATACAAGGACAACGGCCTGCCAGACTATGTAACCCTTAAGTTACAGTCTGTTGAAAAGAAACTTGAAAAATTTGAAGTTTAACATTTAAAGGGGAAGCATTAGCTTCCCCTTTTTTATTTAAAAACAAAAGTATTTAAGCACAAATAAACATAGGTATATGCTAATTTCATTATTTGTATGCGAAGGGCATACAAACATAAATTTAATGTTTTATTTACATTTATTTGCGGAAAAAAACTTTTATGACGTTAGAAAAAGCCAGAGAAATGATAGCCGACCATGTCGCCATTGCCGGTGGCTATAACCAGACTTCTACTAAAATTATTTTAGGCGAACTGCAAAATGATGAAGGCCAGGCAGCTGTTGACAGTGTTATTCGTGAATTTGGTTTACAGGAACTCTGGGGGTTTATACCGGGGACTAAATTCGAAAGAATGTATAAATAATATAAACACTTAAAACCAGGCTGTCATCCTGAACAGAATAAAATAACTGAGCTGATAAAGAGCCAGAAATAGAGCATGAAACCAGATCATCCGGCTTCGCTCAGAATGGCATAAAAAGGTTTTGAACTGATTGGGCAATAATAACAAGCATACATATAACTTTTGCATGCATAAATAAAACTAGTTATAGATTGAAATAGCAATTGACTACCATTGATCGATATCAATATTTTCAAGTGACTATAAAGTCATAGTCGGTCATTCGATTTCAATCGCATAAAAGCAGCTGAATTTATACTAAAATTACGCGCTTAGGCTGCTATTAAAATTTTGCCTATAACGAGCCAGGCTGAACCTGACTCAATGAATTTTGTAACTGTTTTACACATAATACTGTAACTATTCAGCTCACCCCTGTATGGCTTCAGATCAAGGCGAAAAAGGCAGGTTTACAGGAGTAAATACCCATTTTTTAGCGCAGATCTGCAGATATACCGAGGTGAGCTGAAGTGTTACTAAATTTTTAACAATAAAAAAGTTGGGGGTCAGACATATGTCCACAGGACTATTAATCGCTTTAGTATGTGCTTTAGCCGGCATCGCTTACGGCATCATTTCAATCTTTAGCATCTTATCAAAACCCATGGGTAATGAAGAAATGCAACGTATCGCTGGTGCGATTCAGGAAGGTGCTATTGCCTATCTGTCTCGCCAGTACACAACTATCGGCATAGTCGGTGTCGTTCTGTTCATTGCTATGGGTTTCGTCCTTGACTGGCATACCGCTATCGGTTTTGCCATCGGCGCAAGTCTTTCAGGTGTTGCCGGTTACATCGGTATGCACGTGTCGGTACGCTCTAACTCACGTACTGCAGAAGCCGCTAAAGATGGCATTAACGCTGCACTGCAAGTCGCTTTTAAAGGCGGCGCCATCACCGGTATGTTAGTTGTGGGCCTGGGCCTGTTAGGTGTTGCGGGTTATTACACCATACTAAACAGCATGGGAGTTCCACAGGATGAAGCCTTAAAAGCCATGGTTGGTCTGGCATTTGGTGGCTCCTTAATTTCCATCTTCGCACGTTTAGGTGGCGGTATCTTTACCAAGGGTGCAGACGTAGGTGCTGACATCGTCGGTAAGGTTGAAGCCGGCATCCCTGAAGATGACCCACGTAACCCCGCAGTAATAGCAGATAATGTTGGCGATAACGTCGGTGACTGCGCGGGCATGGCAGCTGACCTGTTTGAAACCTATGCAGTAACCATTATTGCAACCATGTTACTCGGTGGCATGCTGCTGAAAGACGCAGGTGATTTAGCAGTAACCTATCCATTAGTACTGGGTGGCGTTTCTATTATTGCCTCTATCATCGGCACTTTCTTTGTAAAAACATCGGATGGTGCAAAAATTATGAATGCGCTGTATAAGGGCACCATTATTGCTGCCGCCATCTCTGCCATTGCATTCTATTTTGTAACCGACATAATGATGGGTGATATATCACTAATATTAGATAATGGCTCAGTTGCAGGTGCGATTCAATTCTATTATGCAGCACTTATTGGGCTGGCATTAACCATTACAATGATTGTTATCACCGAATACTACACCGCAACAGAATATGCGCCGGTTAAAAACATTGCAGCAGCATCCACCACAGGTGATGGCACAAATGTTATCGCCGGCCTGGGTGTTTCCATGAAATCTACTGCCTTGCCGGTGCTTTCTATCACCGCTTCAATCTGGGGTTCTTTTGAGCTTGCCGGTTTATATGGTATTGCCATAGCAGCTACTTCAATGCTATCTATGACAGGTATCATTGTAGCTCTTGATGCATATGGCCCTATCACCGATAACGCAGGCGGCATTGCAGAAATGGCAGAACTTCCCGAAGACGTGCGTAAAACAACAGATGCACTGGATGCTGTAGGCAACACCACTAAAGCAGTTACCAAGGGCTATGCAATTGGTTCTGCCGGTCTTGCAACATTAGTTCTATTTGCTGATTACACCCACACGCTGAGTAATGCAGGTCAGTCAGTGACGTTTGATCTGTCTAACCACATGGTTATTATCGGTCTGTTTATCGGTGGTTTAATTCCGTATTTATTCGGTGCAATGGCAATGGAAGCGGTAGGTCGTGCAGCGGGTGATATTGTTAATGAAGTCCGACGTCAGTTTAAAGAAAAACCAGGCATTATGGACTTCACAGAAAAGCCTGATTATTCTAAAGCAGTAGACATGCTGACTAAAGCAGCCATTAAAGAAATGATCATACCTTCTTTACTACCTGTAGCTGTACCCATAATCGTTGGTTTAACACTGGGTGCAGAAGCACTGGGCGGAGTACTGATTGGTACTATCGTTACTGGTATATTCCTCGCAATCTCAATGACTACCGGTGGTGGTGCATGGGATAACGCGAAGAAATATATCGAAGACGGTCATCACGGTGGCAAAGGTTCTGATGCGCATAAAGCAGCCGTTACTGGCGACACAGTTGGCGACCCGTACAAAGATACAGCGGGCCCTGCGATTAATCCTTTAATTAAGATTATGAACATTGTGGCGCTGTTGATAGTACCTTTACTGTAACGTTATAAATTTACAGTGAATAAAAAAGCGCGACTCCTCTGGAGCCGCGCTTTTTTTTGGCCAGGATATTGTCATTCCTGCGGAGGCAGGAACCCAGTGACTTCGGGTGCTATTTCAAACCCTGTATTGATGGGAATCTGGTTTCTGTTCCCCATAATGCAAAGAGCTAGCAAAAGCAGGAAATTAGTATGGGTGTCCAGATAAGGAGTCGGGAATGATATGTCGATGGC